>JBKPMI010000373.1:0-3419 GCA_046732075.1 Acidobacteriota bacterium
GCTCTTCTTCGTCCAGACCGGCGAGGAAGTCTGGCCATGGGCCCCGACCGGGCCTACTTCGAGGTAGCCCGCCGCTTCGTGGGCCGGCGCACTCCGCCGGAAGCCTTTCGCGGCCCACCTTTTTTCGGCGCTGCCTTCGAGGGCGGGCCGCTGGCTGCGGGCTTTGTCGCGTCCGGCCGCTGAAACCAGGGCTTCTTTGCCATGCGGTCGGGGCGTTCCTGCGATGTGGGCTTCGCTGCCTTCGCCCGCGCCAGGCGCGCCGCCGCGGCGTCGTCCTGACGATCGCGGCCCCCGACCTTGTAGTGATCCGGATGAACGTTGATCTTGCTCACGCTTCGACCTCCCGTACGACAGCGGAATCGTCCCGCGCGGCGGCGCCCGGCTTGTAGCGAAGCGCGGCGAGAACGCCGTCCATCTCTGCGAGGAGACCGGGGTCGTCCACGAATCGGACCCGGGCGCTCGTCGAGATCGCGCGTTGCACGAGATCGTCCGCCGAGGTCTGCAGCGCCGGTGAGATCACGAGCTCCTCGACCTGACCGTTCTCGAGCGCCTGGAGGACGTCGCGACGGCCCGCCACGGCCAGGCGGCCGGCGCGCCACTCTCCCCGGAGGGCCTCGACGCGCTCGCGGTCGGCGTTCACCAGGTGGGCGGCCAGCGCTTCTTCGGCGGCGGCCAGGACCTCCGGCTCGGGCGTCCGGATGTCCAGGCGGAGGGTCGCGACGACCTTCGCCTCGAGTTCTTTCGACAGCTCGGCCTGCAGCAGCGGGACGATGACCTCGTCGCCGCAGAGGATCACGTATTGCGCGCGATCCTCCGTCACGATCCGTTCGAGCGCCTCCACGACGTCCTTCGCGTGGTGGAGGTAGTGATCTTCGACGTGGCGCTGATACCGCATCTGAGACCAGCCTCCCGTGTCGGTCCGGGAGATCTTTTCGCTCGACAGATCCTCCCGCTCGATCGTCCGGCCCCGGCCGAACACGTAGATGTGGGCGGTGTTCGTATTAGCCTGAACGACGGCGTGCCGGGGGTACCGATCCACGATGCGCGCCAGCGGAGCGAGGTGCGGACGGTCTCCGACCGTGAGCCGGTGCTCGGCAATCGGCGCATCGAGCTGCAGCGGCTCGAAGAAGTCATCACCCGCGCACGCGAAGATGGCGATCCCGTTAGCCGACGGTCGAACCTCATCCTCGACGTATCGCTCGATGCGCTCGATGTCTTTCTCGATGCTTTCCCGCCCGGGAGATCTCGGCTCGAAGTCCTCGCGGCGGCCCCGCAACTCCTTTCGGAGGAAGGCCGAGTAATGGTCTTTCCCCCGGCTGTCCGGCTGCGCGTTCAAGTAAAGACTGAGGACCGGAAGGGCAGATCGGTCGCGCCGCGCGAGCCGATCGAGAGCCTGGGCGAGCGAGGGCACCGCAGTCGTCGTTTCCATTTGCGTCCTTTCGCTCCCTTCCGGGGCAGCAAGCCCTGTGCCGGGGCCAGGCCTTTCGGGGGGCGATAGAATCCCCCAAAAAGAAAAAGCCCGTCATCCGAGAATGGAGATGCCATGAACCGAGCCTCGTCGCGCGCGACCCTCTTGCTTTTCGTCCTCGTTGCCGCCTGGGGAAGCGTCGGGTGCATCCAGAAGGCGAAGCCGGCTTCGCCGGCCGGGTTCATCCCGGACAAGGAGTTGCAGACACCCTCGGACCTGCCCTTCCAGAAGGCGTGGCGTAAGAAGGATCTCGACTGGCATCACTACAAGGAGATCTACGTCGCGCCGTGGAACACCGAATACCTCCGGCAGATGAACTGGTGGGAGAAGCTCGAGCGGGGAGAGAAGGTCAAGGAAGATGCGAAAGAGCTCGCCGGCTACGCGCGCGGCGTTTTCGAGGAGGCGTTCCGCAAAGATCCGAAGCACCGGTTCACCGTGGTCGAGCAACCCGGTCCGAACACGCTCATCGCCGAGTTCGCGCTGACCGAGGTCGTGCCGAACAAGGTCGTGCTGGACGCGCTCGGCTACGCCGCGGGGCCGGCGGTCGGCGCCGCGGGGACGGTGGCCGCCAACGTGCAGACCGCCACGACCCACAGCACGGTCGCTTTCGAAGCACGGATGAAGGACGGGTCGACGAACGAGGTCGTGGCGATGTTCGCGGACCGGGAGTCCGAGAAGTTCTCGCTCGTCAACGTCAAGGACCTGACCTGGTACGGCCACGCGAAGGCCATCCTGCGCGAGTGGGCGGACCAGTTCGTGAAGATCGCCAACAAGCAGCCGGGCGAAATCGTGAAGGACTCGGCCCCGTTCGACCTGAAGCCGTGGTGAGAAACCGAAGCAGCTAGACCCTCGCCCACTCCCTCCAGCGGCGGTAGAGCTCGTCGGGCGTCAGGCCGAACTCGAGGCGGAGGGCCTCGGCGACCGTCCGCCCCTCTCCGAGGTCCCGGGTGAAGCAGGCGACGGCCGCGAGCCCGTTTCTCTCGATCAGGTACTCGACGAGCCCGAGCGCCTCGACGTAGTTGGTGCGCGCGGCCGCGCGGTCCGCGCGCCGTGCGAGATTCTCGTTCAGCTCGGCGATCGGATGCGGCGAGCGCCCGCGGAACGCGTCGTGGATCTCGCTCCGCATCAACCGCCTCCCCTCCCACCATTGCGCCAGCCCCTCGTGCAGCCAGCCGGGCGCCCGGTCCGACGAGACGTGGCGGACGAACGCGTGCGAGAGCTCGTGCGACAGGACCGCGACGAGCTCGGGTGACAGCCCTCCGTCCGGATCGAGCGAGACGCGGATCTTCCCGTCGAACATCCCAGACACCCAGTCCGGAACCGAGACCAGCGAGAAGAACGTGCGCCCGCCGTACAGGATCACGATCTGCGAGGTCGGCAGCGTCACTCCAAAGAAGTCGGCCTGCCGGCGGTAGCTCTCCGTGAGGTGCTCCGCGATCCGCGTGACGTCGTCCCGCCCGATCGAGGGATCCCAGAAGAGCGAGAAACCTTCGCCAATCAGGGATCGCTGGCCCGACGCGAGCGCCAGCTCCTGCCGCGCGCGGGCCAGGCGCTTCAACGTCGCCGGGTCGTCCCCGCCGAGCTGTCGGAAGTGTTCCCAGGCGACGACCGCGTCCTCCAGCCGGTTCCACGAGTAGTAGACCTCTCCCAGGATCTCGTAGGCGCGCGGAGGGGCGCGGGGAGCGCGCTGCAGCGCGAGGTCCAGATAGAACCGGGCGAAGTCGAATTCCTCCTGGCGGACGTAAGCGAGCGTGAGGAGCGCGAGCACGATTCCGTTGTCCGCGTCCCAACCGTACGCTTCCCCGAGAAGCTCCACGGCCCGCCCGAAGTCCCGCTTTTCGAGGTATGCGCCGCCGATGTCGGAGAGTTCGGCGGCAATCGCTTTTCCTTCGGGAGTTCCGGGGCGGACGTTCTCCGATCGACGGCGCAACGCCCGAAGACGCTCGTGGAG
>JBKPMI010000374.1:0-4674 GCA_046732075.1 Acidobacteriota bacterium
TGCCGCCGGCGAAGTCGATCCCGAACTTCAAGCCCTTCTGGACGAAGATCGCGAACAGGCCGACCGCGATCAGGAGCCACGAGGCTCCGATCGCGAGCCACTTGTACTTCAGGAAGTTGATGTTGGTCTGGCGGAACAGCTCCATGCCGATCCCCTTAAATCGAGAGGGCGTCGATGTGCTGCCGCCGCCCGTACATCAGCTCGAAAATCGTGTGCGACACGAAGACCGCGGTGAAGACCGAAATGAGGAGACCCAGGATCAGTGTCACCGCGAATCCCTTGACCGGGCCGGTCCCGAACTGGAAGAGGAAGATCGCCGAGATGATGACCGTCAGGTGCGTGTCGATGATGGTCGCGAAGGCCTTCGAGAAGCCGTTGTCGATCGCGGTCTTGGGAGCGCGGCCGGCCCGCAGCTCCTCCCGGATCCGCTCGAAGATCAGCACGTTCGAGTCGACCGCCATGCCGATGGTGAGGATGAAGCCGGCGATGCCGGGGAGCGTCAGCGTGGCCCCGAAGAGCGCCATGGCGCCCAGCAGCATGACCGCGTTCAGGATGAGCGCGAGCACCGCGTTCAGCCCGGAGAGCCGGTAGTAGAAGACGACCGCCCCGAAGACGAAGAGGGCGCCCGCGATCGAGGCGGTGACCCCCTTCTTGATCGAGTCGAGCCCGAGCGACGGCCCGACCGTGCGTTCTTCCAGGTAGGTCAGGCCCGCGGGGAGCGCGCCGGCGCGCAGGACGAGCGCGAGGTCGTTTGCCTCCTCCGGCGTGAAGCTGCCGCTGATCTCACCCTGGTCGTGGATCCGTTCGTTGATCGTGGGAGCCGACTTCACGCGGTGGTCGAGGATGATCGCGAGCTGCTTGCCGACGTTCTCCCCGGTCGTCTTCGCGAACTTCTCGGCGCCTGCCGCGTTCAGGAAGAAGGACACGGCGTTGCCGCCCAGCTGCCTCTGCGTCGGCCGGGCGTTCTTGAGATCCCGGCCCGTGATGACCGCGGTCTTCTGGACGAGGTAGTAGGTCGGCTCGCGCTGCCCGGCCGCGACCGCGCCTTCGACGAGCTCCAGGTTCGGGGGAACCTGCCCCGCGGTCGGCGCGAGCAGCCCCGCCCGGTCGGTGGACGGCCCGCCGGTGACGAGCTTCAGCTCGAGGAAAGCGGTCGACTTGATGAGGTCCTTGACGCGCTTCGGGTCGTCGATGCCCGGGAGCTGGACCAGGATCCGGTCCTTCCCCTGCCGGGCGATCAACGGCTCGGCCACGCCGAACTCGTCGATCCGGTTTCGGATGGTCTCGACCGCCTGGGAAACGGAGTTGTCCTCCATCTGCCGCAGCGGGAGATCCTTCAGCGTGAAGACCCACTTCCCACCGGCGGTCGCGACCGCCCAGTCCGGGAGATAGCGCTTCACCGTCTCGTCCAGCTTGCGCTCGTCGGTCGCGGGCGTGACCGCGATCGCAAACGAGCGTTCCGAGGGGTATTCGGCGGGTCCGAGCGTCAGGCCCTGCTCCCGCGCCTGCGTCTGGAGCTGCTCCGCCGCGTCGTCCCGCTCCGCCTTCACCGCGTCGATGGTGTTCACCTGCAGAACGAGGTGGATGCCACCGCGCAGATCGAGGCCCAGCCGGACGCCCTTCTTGAGCGCGTCGGTCAGCGTCGGCTGGCCCGAGCCGATCCACTCCCGCCGAGCGTTGGCGTAACCCATGGCCACGTAACCCGCGATCATTCCGGCCACGACCAGAACGATGAGCAGCAACCGCCAGCGGACCCTTTTGGACAAGGCTTCCTCCTCGAAAAAGAACCGTGGAGTTTAGCGGAACCGGTGGCCGGCTGTCAGCCGGAAACCGTCAGCCGCCGGGGGCCGGAGAGGCCGCAGCTTCCGGCTCGTTCGCGGGTCCGGCCACGGCGCTCCGGAGCACCCTGATCTTCACGGTGTCGCTGATCTGAAGAATGACCGCCCCGTGCGCTTCGTCGAAGGCTGCGATCCGGCCGAAGATGCCGCCGGTCGTCACGACCTCGTCCCCCTTCTTCAGCTGCGTCAGCATTTCCTGCTGTCTCTTCTGCTTCTTGCGCATCGGAGCGATGAGCAGGAAATAGAAGATGACGAAGATGAAGATCATCGGGAGGAACTGGATCAATCCGCCTCCCGGACCCGGCTGGGGGGCCGCCTGAAGCAGGTCGAACGCGGGTAGAGTCATGGCGCGGGGGATCATATCGGAGACGGCCTCAGGGCTTCGAGAACGGCAGCGGCCCCGTTCGGGCCGGGACCGTCGACCGGGCGGCGTTCGCCCGCTCCCAGAAACGGAGGAAGTTCTCCCCGAGGACCCCGCGCACCTCGGCCTCGGAGTGCCCGCGCCGGAGGAGCTCCTCCGTGATCACGGGGAGCTTCGAGACGTCCTCCAGCCCGTCGGGCGGGTCCTCGATCCCGTCGAAGTCGGTCCCGAGGCCGGCGGCTCCGGGCCCCCCGATCCGAAGGACCCGCTCGATGTGGTCGACCACCCGCTTCCAGGATGCGCGCGGCCGCTCCATCGACTGCAGGACCTTCTCCACCTCGGCGTCGCGTTTCTTCGGGTCGTCTTTGTATTTTTCGGCGGCCTCCGCGAACCGGGGCGCGAGCGCCGCCCGCTTCGCGACGAAGGCGTCGACGGCCTTCTGATCCACGAACGTCGAGCTGACGTTCACCATCACGACGCCGCCCTTTTCCCCGATCGCCCGGATCTGGTCGTCCGTCAGGTTGCGCGGGATGTTCGACAGCGCCCGGCAGGACGAGTGCGAGGCGAAGACGGGCGCCCGGGAGGTCTTCAGAACGTCGGCGATCGTGGCGTCGGAGACGTGGGACACGTCCACAAGCATCCCGAGGCGGTTCATCTCCAGGACGACTTCCCGGCCGAAGTCGGTCAATCCCCCGTGCACGGCGGACGTCTTCGGGTCGAAGCTCGGGCTCCAGAACGACCCGGACGAGTCCGCCCACGCGTTCGTGTTCGTGTGGGTCAGCGTCATGTAGCGGACGCCCAGGCGGTAGAACGCGTCGAGCGCACCGAGCGAGTTCTCGATCGCGTGCCCCCCCTCGATCCCGCTCAGGATCGCGATCTTCCCCCGCTTCTTGGCCTCGCGGATCGCCGCGGGCGAGTCTGCGAACGTCAAGTCCCCATGCTCTCGGGCGATCCGGTGCGTGAGCTCGATCATCTCGAGCGCCTTCTTCGCGGAGCCGCCGACGTCGGCGTACTCCGCGGGCACGTACGCCGCGAAGAAGGGCGCGGTCATGCCGCCCTCCTTCATCCGCGGGATGTCGACGTGGCCCGTCGTGTTCCGGACGGACAGGTCGATCCAGCCCTTGTCCTCCAGCCGGTAGGGCACGTCCTCGTGCGTGTCGACGACGATCGCGCTCCGGTGAATCCGGAGAGCGCGGGCGTGCAGATCCTCGCCTTTCGACGAGGGTCTGGCCGCGCCGATCGACGCGACGAAGAGCGCCGGCACCAGCAGTTTTTTCATGGCGCGGGAGGCTACCATCGGGGAGTCATCGGCCCCGCGTTCACGCACCCTCCGGAATGTTTCCCTCCGGCGGCGCCGCGAGCGCGGCGAGGCTTCCCTCCCCGATCGCGCGCCGGATTCGCTTCATCCAGTCCAGGTAGAAGAAGACGTTGTGGATCGAGAGCAGCATCGGCGCGGAGAAATCTCCCACGACGAAGAGGTGGCGAAGGTACGCCCGGCTGTGCCGGCGGCACACCGGGCAGGAGCACTCCGCGTCGAGCGGCGACAGGTCTTCGCGGAACCGATGGTGCTTGATCGTCACCTCGCCGGTCCTCGTGTACGCGTGTCCCATGCGCCCGTGCCGCGTCGGCAGAACGCAGTCGAAGAGGTCCACGCCCGAGCGGACCGATGCGAGCAGGTCGGCGGGAGTGCCGACGCCCATCAGGTAGCGCGGCTTTTCCTCGGGCAGGAGCGGAGCGGTGAACGCGGTCACCGCGCGGATGGAGTCCTTCGGCTCCCCAACCGCGACGCCGCCGATCGCATGTCCGTCGAAGGCGAGGTCGACGGTGCGCCGCGCCGACTCGCGCCGGAGGTCCTCGTGCGTACCGCCCTGGACGATCCCGAAGAGGAGTCCGGCTCCCCGCCAGCTCCCGCGCGACCGCACGGCCCACGCCGCCGAAAGCCGGCACGCCTCCTCCACTTCGCGACGCTCCGCCGGGAACGGCGGGCAGACGTCGAGCGCCATCGCGATGTCCACGCCGAACTCGGACTGCAGCTGCATCGCGATTTCCGGAGTGAGGAAGTTCTTCGTGCCGTCCTCGGGCGTGCGGAACTCGACGCCTTCTTCGGTGATCCGCCGGCGCGACGAGAGGCTCATCACCTGGAAGCCTCCGGAGTCCGTCAGGATCGCCCGCTTCCATCCGAGGAACGCGTGGAGGCCGCCGGCGGACCGGAGGATCTCGCGGCCCGGCCGGGCCATGAGGTGATAGGTGTTCGAGAGGATCGCGCGGCAGTCCCACTCTTCCAGCCGGTCGAACTCGACGCCTTTGACGGCGCCCCGCGTCCCCACCGGAAGGAAACACGGCGTCTCGATCGCACCGTGCGCCGTCCTCAGGATCGCGGAGCGCGCCGGGGAGGAAGGGTCGCGGGCGAGAACCCGGAACGCTGACTCAGTCATCGCGGCACGAGCTTCCGGAAAGGATCGTTCGCCGCAAGAG
>JBKPMI010000375.1:0-14815 GCA_046732075.1 Acidobacteriota bacterium
CTCCCGGCGCGGGCAGGCCCTGCTCGACCGGATCGAGAGGCTGCCGATCCCGACGATCGCGGCGATCAACGGCTTCGCCTACGGCGGCGGTCTCGAGATGGCGATGGCCTGCTCGCTCCGCGTCGCCTCGGAGAACGCGAAGATGGGACTTCCCGAGACGTCGCTCGGCATTCTCCCCGGCTACGGCGGCACGCAGCGGCTGGCGCGACACGTCGGACGCGCGCGCGCGCTGGAGCTCGTGCTGACGTCGGAGAAGGGCCTGACCGCCGCCGAGGCGGAGCGGATCGGCCTCGTCAACCGCGTCGTGCCGGCCGGGCAGGCGCTCACGGCGGCGCTCGAGCTGGCGCGGAAGATCCGGGCGAACGGGCCGACCGCGTGCCGCTACGCGCTCGAAGCGATCCGCCGCGGGCTCGACATGCCGCTCGCCGAGGGACAGGTGCTCGAGGCGACTCTCTTCGGCCTCTGCGCCGCGACCGAAGACATGAAAGAGGGGATGACCGCGTTCCTGGAGAAGCGGCCGGCGAGGTTCACGGGGAAGTGACCGCTTCGCCGTCACCTGTTAGACTTTGAGTTCCGTGCATCCGCCAGAGTCGGATCTCATTTACGACTGGAACCGGGCGGGGGGAGCGGTCTTCCCGGCGCGCGGCAAGGTCGAGCTCGACGACGAGACGCTGCGCGACGGCCTCCAGTCCCCTTCGGTCAAGAGCCCAGCGATCGAGCAGAAGCTGCGGCTCCTGCACCTGATGGAGGCCCTGGGAATCGACTCCGTCGACATCGGACTGCCGGGCGCGGGGCCGCACGTCGTCGCTACGGTGACACGGCTCGCGCGCGAGATCGTCGACAACGGCATGAAGATCCGGCCGAACTGCGCGGCGCGCACGGTCGACGCCGACATCCTCCCGATCATCGAGATCTCCCAGAAGGTCGGGCTTCCGATCGAGATCGCCTGCTTCATTGGTTCCTCGCCGATCCGCCAGTACGCGGAGGACTGGGATCTCGACCGCATGCTGCGGTTGTCGGAGAACGCGGTCTCGCTCGGGGTCCGCGCGGGACTTCCGGTCATGTACGTCACCGAGGACACGATCCGTGCGCATCCGGATCACGTCCGCGCGCTCTATACGACGGCGCTGCGCGCCGGTGCAAAGCGCATCTGCGTGTGCGACACGGTCGGCCACGCAACCCCGAATGGCGTCCAGAACCTCATCCGTTTCGTTTCCAACCTGGTCGACGAGGTGAATCCCGAGGCGAAGATCGACTGGCACGGCCATCAGGACCGCGGGTTCGGCCTGCAGAACGCACTGTGGGCGCTGGAGGCCGGCGCCCACCGGGTCCACGCCTGCGCGATCGGGATCGGCGAGCGGGTCGGAAACACGCCGATGGACCAGCTCCTGGTGAACCTGCAACTTCTCGGATGGATCGACCGCGACCTCACGAAGCTCCACGAGTACTGCGAGCTGGCGTCGCAGGCGACCGGCGTACCAATTCCCGACAACTACCCGATCGTGGGCCGCGACGCGTTCCGCACGGGGACCGGAGTCCACGCCGCCGCCATCATCAAGGCTCGCAAGAAGGGGGACGAGTGGCTCGCGGACCGGGTCTACTCGGGAGTTCCGGCGAGCATGGTGGGCCGGAAGCAGACGATCGAGATCGGCCCGATGAGCGGGATCTCGAACGTCCAGTGCTGGCTGGACGATCACGGCATCTCCGCCCGGCCCGAACTCGTCGACGCGATCTTCCAGCGCGGCAAGGAGAGCGACCGGATCCTGACCGATGAAGAGATCCTTGCGCTCGTGCACGGGCTCACCCCCGCGGCGGCCGCGCACTGACCGGCTCCGGCGACTTCCTCGAGCGCACCCTCCCCACTTATCTCGACCACCTCGCGGTCGAGCGCGGGCTCTCCCGCGCCAGCGTGGCGGCGTACCGGGCGGATCTCGAGGCCTTCGGCCGTTGGATGGCCGCCGGCCGCACGACGGCGACCCGCACCGGGCGGAGGGACCTGGTCGCCTACCTGCGCCACCTGCGGGGCCGGGGTCTCTCGGCCCGATCCGCGTCGCGCGCCCTCTCGGCGGTGCGGGGCTTCTACCGCTTCGCGACCGCGCACCTGGGGTTCGCGGCGGACCCGACCGACGACCTCTCGAATCCGAAGATCGGGTTCGCCCTTCCGAAGACCCTGAGTGAGAAGGAGGTCGAGGCGCTCCTCGCGGCCCCGGACGTCTCCCGGCCGCTGGGCCTCCGGGACCGGGCGATGCTCGAGCTCCTCTATGCGTCGGGGCTCCGGGTCTCCGAGCTCGTCTCGCTGCCCCGGGACCGGATGGATCTCGAGACCGGGATTCTCCGGGTCTCCGGCAAGGGGGGGCGGGAGCGGCTCGTGCCGTTCGGGGCGTCCGCCGACTCCTGGGTGCGCCGCTACTTGGCGGAGGTGCGGCCGGCGTTCGACCGGAAGGGGCGGTCGGAGCTCTTCCTCTCGGCCCGGGGTGCCGCCATGACCCGGCAGAGGTTCTGGCAGCTGATCGAGGGGTACGGGCGGCGGGCCCGGATCCGGCGAAAGATCGCTCCCCACGCCCTCCGCCATGCCTTCGCCACCCACCTGCTGGAACGGGGAGCGGACCTCCGGGCGCTCCAAATGATGCTGGGTCATGCAGATATCTCGACCACCCAGATCTATACCCGAGTCTCGGCCGGCCGCCTGCGTCAGGTCTACGACCGGTTCCATCCCCGCGCCCGGGCGTCGGGCCGTGCGAAAATGGGCCGGTGAACGGCAAGGAATTCGGGCCGCCTCCGGGGGGTTACTCGCTTCCGATGCCCCGGTTTTTGATCTTCGCGGCGGCTGCTCTGGCCGCTTCCCTTTCGAGCGTCCCGGCGCGCGCCGAACTCATCGTTTTCACCGACGGCCGGGTCGTCAAGGCCGCCGGCTACGAGGTGCAGGGGGACGACCTCGAGATCCGGGTCCGCGGCGGCGGCAGCTACACCGTGGACATGGGGAGGGTCGAGCGGATCGTCGAGGACGAGGTCCTGGTGTCCGACGTCGAGGTGAAGGAGATCGGCACCAGTGAGAACGTCGCCTACGACCTCTCCTACAAGGACGAGCGAAAGCCCCTTTTCAACACCGCCTACGACGCCATCATCCAGGCGGAGGCGCGCAAGCACGACCTCGATGCCTCCTTCGTCTCGGCGGTCATCCGGGCCGAGTCCAACTATCAGCCCCGCGCGGTCTCCCGGAAGGGCGCCCGCGGCCTGATGCAGCTCATGCCGGCGACGGCCCGCCGGCTCTCGGTCCGTCGACCGTTTGACCCCGCGTCGAACGTCAACGGGGGCGTCCGCTACCTGAAGGAGCTCCTGGAACGGTTCGATCACCGGCCGGAGCTCGCCCTCGCCGCGTACAACGCGGGCGAGAACGCGGTCTCGTCCTACGGCGGCGTTCCTCCCTATCGCGAGACGATCGGCTACGTGAAGAAGATCCTCTCGTGGTGGACGCCGGCGATCGCCGCGACCGTAGCGCCGGCCGGCGTCGCGTCCGAGCCCGCGGCCGGAAAGACGGCCCCGTCCAGCCGCTGAGCCGCGGCGTCGACGCGGCTCACTCCATCGCGAGCCGCCCCAGGTAACCCTTCTCGCGCACGCGCTTCATCATCCAGCCGAAGAACGCTCCGGCGATCGCCAGGAAGACGGCGTTCAGCGCGAGTGCCGGGACGAGCGCGCCCATCGCGGGCCGGCCGGTCTCGAGAGTCGCGCGCATCCCTTCGAACACGTACGTCGAGGGAAGCAGCCTCGAGACCGTGCGCAGCCACGGCGGCAGGATCGCGAGCGGGTAGAACACGGCCGAGATCGGCTGCAGCAGGAAGGGCGTTCCCCAGATGAGCGCTTCCGCCGCGTGCCCGAAGCGCAGGATGACGGCCATCGTCGACATCCCGACGGCCCAGCCGAAGAGGAGGAGGCTCGCGAAATAGGGGAGAAGCGCCGGCCCCAGCAGCAGCAGGTCGAAGCGGTAGAGGAAGAACGCCAGGACACCGAGGACCGCGGTCGAGAGGATCGCGCGGATCAAGCCGAGGAGGCACGTCGCGAGGACGACTTCACCGATCCGCACCGGTGCGATGAAGACGTTCAGAAGGTTGCGGACCCAGATCTCCTCGGTCAGCGAGAGCGTGATCGCCTGCTGCGACCGGTAGAAGACGTCCCAGAAGATGAGGCCGCCGAGGAGAAAAAGTACGGCGCGCGGGGCGCCGACTTTCTGGAAGTAGATGCTGACGAACCCCCAGACGAGCAGGTCCATCACGGGCCAGAAGAAGATCTCCATCGAGCGGGGGAGGCTCCGCCGATAGAGGTACAGGTACCGGAGGAGCAGCGCTCCGACACGTCCCCACATCGGTGCGCTCAGGCCTCGATCCGCCCGCCGCGGGCGATCGTGATGAACACCTTCTCGAGCGACTCCGAGTCGGCGCGTTCCAGGATCTCGCGCGGCGTTCCGTCTGCGACGACGCGTCCGTGCATGAGGAAGATCACGCGGTCGCAGAGGAGCTCGATCTCCCGCATGTTGTGCGACGTGTAGATCATGGTCACGCCGCGCTCCCGCTGCACCCGCTTGAGCGCATTGCGCACCTTTTCGGCGATGTCCGGGTCCAGGCTCGCGGTCGGCTCGTCCAGGAAGAGGACCTCCGGGTCGTTCAGGAACGCCTTGCAGAGGTTCACGCGCGTCACCTGGCCGGAGGAGAGTTTCCCGGTGACCGTATGCAGGACGTCCGGGATCTCGAAGAGCTCCAGCAGCTCGCCGATCCTGCGACGCCGGTCCCGGACTCCGTAGAGCCGTCCGAAGACGTCGAGGTTCTCGCGCACCGACAGGTTGAAGGGAAGCGAGATGTACGCGGACGAGAAGTTCGCCCGCTGCAGGATGTCGCGGCGGCGTCGGGCGAGGTCCAGCCCGAGGATCCGGATCCGGCCGGACGTCGGCCGCGTCAGCCCGAGGAGGAGCTGAATCGTGGTCGTCTTGCCGGCGCCATTCGGACCGAGCAGGCCCAGGATCTCGCCCCGCCGGGCCGAGAACGAGACGCCGTCGACCGCCGCCACCTCCCCGAATCGCTTCGTGAGTCCCTGGACCTCGATGACCGGTTCGGGAGAGGGGGCCACGAAACCGGTCCGCTACGGGACGAGCGCGATCGCGCGAAGCGGGCCGCCCGAGCCGCCCGCGATCTTCATCGGAAGCGCGACGATCCACGCGCCGGACTCCGGAAGGCTCTCGAGCTCCGCCAGGTTCTCGAGACCCGGGACGTTCGCGGCCGCGGCCAGCCGGTGGACCGGAAACGTCGTCGCCTGGCCGGCGTCGATCGACGGGGTGTCCACGCCGAGCGCTCCGATCTTCCGCCCGTTCACGAGAAGCTCGACCGCCTCCGCGCCGAAAGATGGGAAGTGGAGCTGGGAGGCGTCGCCCGGCGTGTCGTCGCCGAAGTAGCGCTTGCGGTCGGGCCAGCGCTTGCTCCACCCGGTGCGCAGGACTGCAATCGCGCCGCCCGGGATGGTGCCATTTCGCTTCTCCCACGCGCGGACATCCGCCGCAGTCAACCTGTAGTCCGGGTCCGCCGCCGCGGCGCGCGTTACGTCGAGGACGACGGCCGGGGCGACGAGTTGCCGCACCGGGACCTGGTCCGCGGTTCGCTGGCCCTGTCCGAAGTGAACCGGAGCGTCGAGGTGGGTGCCGCCGTGCTCCGGGGCGCAGAACGAGTTCGCCGAGTAGTACCAGCCGCCCGCGGTCACTCCGTTCGAGAGGCTCTTCAGTTCGAACGTGGTCGGCGACGTCGGCCAGTACAGCGTTTCCGCGTCGAACGAGTGGGTGAGATCGACGACGCGCGCGGTCCGCAGGTCGGGGCTCGCGGCCCGCGGCGCTTTCGCGGCGCCGAGAACCGCAACGGCCGTCGCGATCGCGGCCGCCAGGGTCAGGGCTCGGGCGGAAATCCGCATGGTCACTCCTCCGGCGCTCCGCCGGCCCGCGCGAGGTGCTCGACCTTGATCGAGCCGGCTTTGAAATTCTTCGCCCCCGAGAGCATCTTCGCGATCGTCGCGTCGAACTCGGCCGAGCCGCTCTTCGAGAAGCGAAGCGGATTCACGCGGGCGACGACGAACGCCCGCAGGTAGGGGCTCTGGAGACCGCGCTCCTTCAGCGCCGCGACCGCCTCGGTTACGGCGCGGTCGAGCTCGAGGATCTTCGCGGCCCGCTCCTGCCGCTGCTTGACCGCCTTCGGAAGCGGAACGTCCAGGAACTCGTCCACTTTCTTCAGGACGGGGTGGTAGGCGCCTCCGGAGAAACGGCCGTTCTCTTCGTAACAGAGCCCGAGCGTCAGAAACGCGGCCTCCTCGAACTCGAGCGCATAGTCCTTCTCGGCGGCGGACGGGTCCTTCTCCGCGAGGTCGCGCGCCATCCGCACCGTTTCGAGGGCCTTCTCCCGAAGGTTGTGCGCCTTCTCCGTGTTCAACGCCAGGATCTTGTAGGCGAGCGCGGGGTCCGGAAGAACGAGCGCGGTCACGGCCTTCGCCCCGAGGGCGTTCAGCGCCGTCAGGCGGTGGTGCCCGTTCGGCGTCCAGTACGTGCCCTCGGGGGTCCGCACCGCGATGATGGGGTCGAGGAAGCGGTCGAGCCGGTCGATGACCGCCGCCAGGCGTTTCGCGTGGGCGGGGGAGACGTCGCGCTGGAACGGGGTCGGCGCGACCTTCTCGATCGGAAGTCCCGCGAGGATCTGCCATTTCTCGCCGAGCGGGTCCCGGAAGGCGGCGAGCACGGAGCCGCCGTCCGCCCGGATCTGCTCCTCCAGCTTCGCGACATCCGGCGGCGGCTCGCGGGAAGCGAGGTCTCGCGCGGCGAGTCCCCGCGAGGCGGGTTCCGCGCCTTTTTTCTTCTTCCGCGGTGGCATCGCAGACGCTCCAGCCGAAACCTATATTGTCATGCGCACGGAGCCCTTCCGCCTGCCGGAAGCGTTCGCCTCCGTCAACCTCCGCCGCCGCCGAATCGTCTGAACAGATGGAGGAAGAGGAGGGACCGATGAAGAGAATCCGTATCGTCTTTCCCGCCGCCGTGCTCTTCGCGCTCGCGCTCGCGGCCGCTCCCGCCGAGGCCCGCCGGATCTACGTGCGGGTCGCGCCACCGCGGGTCACCGTGGTCGAGACGCGCGGGGTGGCGCCGTCGCGCCGCCACCGGTGGATCGCCGGTTTCAATCGGTGGGACGGGCGCGGCTACGTGTGGGTCCCCGGGCGCTGGGCGCTCGCGCCGCGGCCGCGCGCGGTCTGGATCTCGGGTCACTGGCGCCACAGCCGCCACGGCTGGTACTGGGTCGGCGGCCGCTGGAGGTAACCGTCTTCCGTTTCCCCCGATAGTTCGGGACGAGCGGTCCGGGCCGGACGTCGTCCGGACCGCTCGATATACTCCGCCGCCGTCGACAGCCGATCGATCGGCAGGAGGAGCTCGTGAAGTCTCTCGCGAAGGCCGTCAGCGTCGTCGTCGCCCTGCTCGCCGCCGGTTCCGCGGTTTTCGCCGCACCGAAGAAGGCGGCGGCTCCGGCCGCGGAGGATCGCAAGACTCTCGACAGCCGGCTGGAAGGCCTGGAGTTCCGGTGCATCGGTCCCTACCGCGGCGGCCGCTCGATCGCGGTCGTCGGTGTCCGGCGCCAGCCGCTGGTCTTCTACTTCGGCGGGACCGGCGGCGGCGTCTGGAAGACGACGGACGGCGGCTCGAACTGGGAGTCCGTCTCCGACAAGACCTTCAAGACCGGCTCGGTTGGCGCCATCGCGGTGTCGGAGTCCGACCCCAACGTCGTGTACGTCGGCATGGGGGAGTCCCACATCCGCGGCAACCTTTCCCACGGCGACGGCGTGTACAAGTCCACCGACGGCGGAAGGACCTGGAAGAACGTGGGTCTCTCCGACACCCGCCAGATCGCGCGCGTGCGCGTACACCCGACGGATCCCGACATCGTCTACGTCGCGGCGCTCGGCCACGCGTGGGGCCCGAATACGGAGCGGGGGATCTTCCGCTCGAAGGACGGCGGCAAGTCCTGGTCGAAGGTCCTCTTCGTCGACGAGAAGACGGGCGCCTCGGACCTCGCCATGGACCCGAACAACCCGCGTGTCCTCTACGCCGGCTTCTGGCAGGTCGTTCGGCGGCCGTGGGAGCTCGTGAGCGGCGGTCCCGGCAGCTCGCTGTGGCGATCGGCCGACGGCGGCGACACGTGGAAGAGGATCGCGCTCCCGGACAGCGAAGGCCTCCCGGAAGGCATCTGGGGCAAGGTCGGCGTGGCCCCGTCCGGCGCGAAGCCCGGCCGCGTCTACGCGTTCATCGAGGCGGCCCATGGCGGCCTCTTCGTCTCCGAGGACTCCGGCGGAAAGTGGAAGCATGTCAGCGACGACCACAAGATCCGCGAGCGGGCCTGGTACTACTCCTGGGTCTACCCGGATCCGAAGAATCCGGACAAGGTCTTCCTGCCGAACGTGTACATGCACCTGTCGACCGACGGCGGCAGAACCTTCCACAGCCTGAACGTGCCGCACGGCGACAACCACGACCTCTGGATCGACCCGGACGATCCGAACCGGATGATTCTCGGCAACGACGGCGGCGCCACGATCACGTTCAACGGCGGCCGGACCTGGTCCACGCAGAACAACCAGCCGACCGCGCAGTTCTACCGGGTCACGACCGACAACCAGTTCCCCTACTGGGTCTACGGGAGCCAGCAGGACAACACGAACGTCGCGATCCCGAGCGGAGTGGCGGGGAGCGAGGGCATCGACTCGATCGACTGGCACCCGGTGGGCGGCGGCGAGAGCGGCTGGATCGCACCGGACCTGACGGACCCCAACATCGTCTACGCCGGCGAGTACGGCGGGCAGATCACGCGCTACGACCACCGAACGCGGCAGGCGCGCGAGGTCATGTCCTGGCCGCAGCTCGCCGACGGTCACGCCACCAGCGACCTGAAGTACCGGTTCCAGTGGAACGCGCCGATCCTGATCTCGCCGAACGACCCGAAGGTCCTGTACCACGCGTCGCAGATCCTGATGCGCAGCCGGGACGGCGGGGAGACGTGGGAGGAGGCGTCGCCGGATCTCACCCGCAACGACAAGTCGAAGCAGGGGAAGTCGGGCGGGCCGATCACCATCGACATCACCGGAGTGGAGGTCTACGACACCATCTTCGCGCTCGCCGAGTCGAAGCTCGAGCCCGGCGTGATCTGGGCCGGCTCGGACGACGGCCTGATCCACGTCACGCGCGACAACGGCAAGAACTGGCAGAACGTCACACCGAAGGGGATGCCGGAGTGGGGGCAGGTGAACGCGATCGACCTTTCGCCGCATGCGAAGGGCGCGGCGTACGTGGCGGTCACCAAGTACAAACTCGACGACTTCCACCCCTATCTCTTCAAGACGACCGACTACGGGAAGACGTGGACGCGGATCGACCGCGGGATTCCGAGCGAGGCGTTCACGCGCGTGGTCCGCGAGGACCCGGTCCGGAAGGGGCTGCTCTTCGCGGGTACGGAAACGGGGCTGTACCTCTCGACCGACGACGGCGAGTCATGGCAGTCGTTCCAGAGGAACCTCCCGGCGACGCCGATCACCGACCTCACGATCAAGAACGACGACCTGGTCGTCGCCACGCAGGGGCGGGGCTTCTGGATCCTGGACGACCTGACGGCGCTCCGGAAGTGGAACGACTCGCTCGCGGCGGAGCATGCGCACCTGTTCCCGCCGCGGCCGTCGCATCGGATCCAGACCTATGAGCCGGACGAGGAACAGGAAATCCCGAGCCCGATCGGGAAGAACCTGCCGAACGGAGTCATCGTCGACTACTGGCTGAAAGACAAGCCGGCCAAGAACGAGAAGGTCACGCTGGAATTCCTGGCCGGGGACAAGGTGATCCGCACGTTCTCGAACGAGAAGCCGGAGCCGGAGGGGGATCTCCAGGCGCAGGCGGAGCGCGAGAAGGACGAGAGCGAAAAGGACAAGCCCCTCGCGCCCAAGGCCGGCCTGAACCGGTTCATCTGGGACATGCGGGTCTTCAAGCCCACGCTCGTCCCCCGGGCCGTTTTCAACGAGGGCTCGAAAGCTCCACCCAAGGTGGGGCCCGGCACGTACCAGGTCCGGCTGACCGCGGGCGGCCGCGCGATGACCGAGTCTTTCGAGGTTCGGCCGCATCCCGCCGGCTACGCGAAAGCCGAGGACCTGAAGGCGCAGTACGACCTTCTTTCCGCCATCCGGGACCGGTTGTCCGAGACGCACGCGACGGCACTGGGGATCCGGGACGTCCGCGCCCAGGTGAAGGACGTGGGCGAGCGGGCCGAGCGGCTGGGCAAGGGCGATGCTCTGAAGAAGCAGGGCGCCGTGGTGGCCGACAAGCTGAAGGCCGTCGAAGAGAAGCTCATCAATCCGAACATCAAGTCGGACGAGGACGACCTGAACTACGAGCCGATGCTCGACCACGACTTCTCGAACCTTGCGGGACTCGTGGCGTCGGCGGACGCGAAGCCGACGGCGTCGGCGCTCGTCTACTACGACGTGCTCAAGAAGAAGCTGGACGGAATCGTCCGGGAGTACCACGCGATCCTGGAAAAGGACGTGGCCGACTTCAACAGGGCGGCGGACGCGGCGGGCGTGCCACGGATCGCGCCGGCTCCGAAGATCCCGAAGTAACCCGGAGATCGCCGGTCGCTCAGGCGACGGTGATCACCACCAGCGTCCGGTCGTCCTCGGGGGGCGCACCCCCGGTGTGCGCGTCGACGTCCCGGAGGATCGCGTCGGAAAGCGCGGCGGCGTCGGCCGCCCGCTCGCGCTCCAGGATCTTCTCCAGGCGCTCGAACCCGAACAGGTCGCCGGCCGCGTTGCGGCACTCGACGAGCCCGTCCGACAGAAACACGACTTTGTCTCCGGCGGCGAGCTGCCAGGAGCCGGTCGGAAATTCGGTGCGCTCACTGACTCCGAGGGGGTACGAGGGCAGCGGCCGGCTTTCGACGCCGGCCGCGGAGACGCGGTAGGGCGCGAGCTGCCCCGCGTTCGTGAGCTCGGCGCGCCGCGTTTCGGCGTCGTAGACGAAGAGCGCGAGCGTCATGTAGCTCCTCGAGTCGGTCGATCGGTGGATCAGGTCGTTCAACCGGGAAAAGACGGCCGAGCCCGCGAGGCCCGTCTCGAGGAGCGTGACCAGCGCGGCCTTGGCCATCGCGACGAGGAGTCCGGTGGGAAGGCCGTGTCCGGACACGTCTCCGATGGCGATCGCGATCCTGCCGTCGGGCGTGGAGAGATAGTCGTAGTAGTCGCCGCCGATCTCCGCCACGGACTCGACGTGCGCGACAACGGTCGCACCGGCGAGCGTCGCCTCTGCCGGGGGCAGCAGCTTCTGCTGGATGGTCCGCGCGAGCGCGATCTCCGCCTCGAGGCGCTCCTTGCGCGCGGTGTCGAGAAGGAGCCGCTGGATCGAGTCCGCCATCCCATCGTAGGAGCGGGCCAGGTCGCCGATCTGGTCCTTCGACTTCGTGTTGACGCGGATGGAGAAATCGCCCCGGGCGATCGCGGCCGAAGCCCGGCTCATGCGGTTGATGTTCCGCGTGATGCTCGCGACCAGGCCGAATGCGAGCCCGAGCGCGATCAGGTAGACGAAGAGGAGCGCGCCGGCCAGCCCGGCGACGACCGCGAGCACGATCCGGCCCGTGCCCGGCACGTAGTTCGCGAAGAGATCGTCCCAGAGGAGAAGCGGCGAGGTGTGGCCGATGACGGCGACGATCCGATCCGAGTCACCCCCCGGCGACCGATAGACCGCGGCGGGCCGCGCCATGTAGACGCCGAGGACGATTTCGCGGTCGAGGAGCGCGCCCTTCGGCTCCTCCGGCCGCGCCCGGGGGCGCACCGCCTTGTGACCCTCCATGTGGCCCTTCATCTCCGGATCCTTCGCCCCTTCCGGCCGCACGTCGATCTGGACCCCCTTCTGAATCCGGACCCCCTTCGGTCGCCGGTTCGTGCCCGCGGTTCCGGCCTCCGCCTGAACGGCGTATCCGGTCCTGTCCGCGAGCTCCTGGAGAAGCTCCGGGTCGCCGAGCGGGCGGAGAAAGATCTTTCCGTTCCCGTCCTTCACGTCGGGAGCCGCGAGCCAGGGCTTGTCCTCAACTAGCAGCAGCTTCGCGGGCGATGGTTTGTCGAGCCAGGGGACCGGCGTGCCGGCCGGCAACCAGTCGAGCGCCGAGCTCGTGACCTTTCCCTCCTGGATCTCGACGGGTTGGGCGCTCGGCTTCCCCAATCTCGTTTCTTCGGCGATCGCCTGGACCTCGCGCCGCAGGCGGCCTCCCACGAACTGGAAGGCGGTCATGTAGCCGACCGCCAGGAGCAGGCAGGCGAGCAGGGGAATCGGCACGATGCCGATCAGGAAATAGGAGAACGCGAGCCGCAGCGAGAGACGCCGCACGATCGTCCGGAAGGCCAACTTGATCGCACGGAACCCGAGGACGCACCCCGACGTGAGGGCGACCAACCAGGCGAGCCCGCCCAGGGGACCCAGCCGATCGGCGTCGCCACCGTCGATGACGTACAGGGCCATCCCGATCGCGAACGCGACGAGCCAGCGCTTCGTCGATTTGCGGAGCGTCACTGCCGCGAAGGATAGCCGTTCCGAATCGGGTCCCTCTTTCTGCTCCCGGCTCCCGGCTCCCGGCTCCCGGCTACAATAGGGGGCCACTTGAAGTTCTTCCGGCACACGGCGCTCCTCCTTCCCTCCGCTTTCCTCCTGGGCGTCCTCCTCTTCCTGTTGACGCACGGCCGCCAGGACGCGGGTTTCGCGACGTACCCCTTCTTCGAGCAGTGGGGGGGCGGGATGGCGCGCTCGACCCCGGAGTTCCGCTTTCTCGCGCAGTGCCTGGTCTTCTTCCTGCCGCTCTACCTGATCGCGCTGCTCTTCGTGCTCTGCATCGCGTTCGCCGAGGACGGCATTTACGGCCCCCGCCGCGCGGTGGCGCGCTCGGCGTTCGACCGCGCGTTCCGGAAGGCGTTCCCGGCGCTGTACCTCGTGACCGTGGCCGCGCTCGTCATGACGGGCGACCGGCTCGCCCGGGCCTACGCTCCGGGGGCGCTCGTCACTCCGATCCTGGTCGCGCTCGCGCCGTTCGCGGGCGGGGCCGTTGCCACCGTGCCGGCCTGCCTCCTCGCCGCGCCGGCCGCGATCGTTTCCCGGCGGGAGCTCGCGTGAGCGCGCGCGAAGGTGGCATCGTCGTCCTCGACTTCGGGGGGCAGTACGCGCAGTTGATTGCGCGACGCGTGCGCGACGCCCGGGTCTTCTCGGTCGTCCTGCCGCCGGGGGAGAGCGCGGAGTCGATCCGCAAGTGGAAGCCGAAGGGGATCATCCTCTCCGGCGGGCCGCAGAGCGTGTACGAGGAGGGGGCGCCGCTGCCGGCCGCAGACCCGCGGGCGTTCGGCGTGCCTCTGCTCGGGCTCTGCTACGGAATGCAGTGGATGGCGCACGCCGGAGGCGGCGAGGTCGCCCCGGTAAACGGCCGCGAGTACGGCCGCGCGGTCGCGACCGTGGCCACGGACTCGGAGCTCTTCGCGGGCCTCGAGCCCGAGCAGACGGTCTGGATGAGCCACGGGGACTCGGTGCTCCAGCCGCCCACGGGATTCCGGGTAATCGGCTCGACGCCGTCGACGCCGGTCGCCGCCATCGAGGATGCCGACCGGAAGCTGTACGGCCTCCAGTTCCACCCGGAAGTGCGCCACACGGAGCACGGCACCGCGATCCTGGAGAACTTCCTCTTCCGCGCGTGCGGCGTGCACCCGGACTGGACGATCGAGTCGTTCCGCCGCGATGCGGTCGATGCGATCCGCCGGAAGGCGCCCACCGGCGCGGTCGTCTGCGCGCTCTCCGGGGGCGTGGACTCCGCGGTCACGGCGCTCCTCCTGCGCGAGGCGCTCGGGGATCGGGTGCACCCGATACTCGTGGACCATGGGCTGCTCCGGGCGCACGAGGCGCGGCAGGTCGTGGAGGCGTTCGCCCGACTCGACATCCCGGTTCGCGCGGTGGACGCGTCCGATCTCTTCCTCTCCCGGCTCGAGGGAGTCACGGATCCCGAGGAAAAGCGCCGGGTGATCGGACGGACGTTCATCGACGTGTTCGAAAAGGAGGCGCGCGGAATCGCGGGCGCGCGGTACCTCGCGCAGGGCACGCTCTACCCGGACGTGATCGAGTCGGTCTCGATCCACGGCCCGTCGCAGGTGATCAAGACCCACCACAACGTGGGCGGCCTGCCCGAGAAGCTGGGCCTGGAGCTGATCGAGCCGGTGCGCGAGCGCTTCAAGGACGAGGTGCGGCGTCTGGGCGCGGAGCTCGGCCTGCCGCGGGAGTTCCTCGCCCGACACCCGTTCCCGGGACCCGGTCTCGCCGTGCGGATCCCGGGCGAGGTGACGCGCGAGAAGGTCGGGATCCTCCAGCGCGCCGACGAGATCGTGCTGGAGGAGATCCGCGCGGCCGGACTCTACGACGCCATCGCTCAGGCCTTCGCGGTGCTCCTTCCCGTCCGGTCGGTCGGCGTCATGGGCGACAACCGCACGCACGACTTCGTACTCGCCGTGCGCGCCGTCCAGACCACCGACTTCATGACAGCGGACTGGTTCCGGATGCCGCACGAGGTCCTGGACTCGATCGCGCGCCGGGTCGTGCGCGAGGGGCGCGGCGTCAACCGCGTGGTGTACGACATCACGTCGAAGCCCCCCGCCACGATCGAGTGGGAGTGACGCTCCGGACCTGACATGGACAAGCCGCCCCGCCGGCACATGACGCCGGACGACTTCCGGCGGCACGGCCGCGACG
>JBKPMI010000376.1:0-7624 GCA_046732075.1 Acidobacteriota bacterium
GCGGGAGGACGAGCTCGTGCGGCTCGCATACGCCGGCGCGCTCGCGTCGTTCGGGAGGACCCGCCGCGGCGCGCTCTGGCAGGTCGCGAAGGTTGCGCGCCCCTCCGGGGAGCTCTTCGCCGGCGAGTCCACGGACGATCCGTCACCGCTGCCCGACATGACGCCGCGGGAAGAGACCGCCGCGGACTACGAGGCCGCGCACCTGACGACCGGGCCGCACCTGATCGAGCACCTGCGCCCCGATTTCCGGCGGCGGGGAATTCTCTCGGCCGCGGAGATCGCGCGGCTGCCGGACGGGACGCGTGTTCGGACGGGCGGCGCCGTGATCGTGCGCCAGCGGCCCGGGACCGCGAAGGGCTTCGTCTTCCTGACGCTCGAGGACGAGACCGGGATGTGCCAGGCGATCGTGCGGCCCGACCTCTTCCGAGAGTACCGGACCGTCATCGTCGGGTCCGGCACGCTGGTGGTCGAGGGCCGGCTGCAGAAGCAGGACGGGACCCTGTCGGTGAAAGGGGAGCGGTTCTGGGGATTGTCGGAGCTGGAAGCGGTGCCCAGCCACGATTTCCGGTAGTTCCTCTCCGAAACCTTTTCGGTCCACCCACGACTTTCACTAAACGGCCTTGAATCCCGCAACGTCATAGGCCCCGATGAGACCTCGCGCGACGAAGAGGAAGCGGATTACGAAACATTTCGTGGGGAGTCCCGTAAACCTCTGCCAGATGAAGGCGATCCCGCTTTTTCTCGCATTGGCCCTGGCGTCGCCGATCGCCACGGCACAGGCGCCGGCCGCGACCGACTTCGCTCCCTCGATCGTTCTCGCGAAGATCACGTCGCCGATCCGGGTCGACGGCGACCTCTCCGACGCGGGCTGGAAAGAAGCCGCGAAGGTCGAGACGTGGTACGAGACCAACGTCGGCGACAACGTTGCGCCGCCGGTCCAGACGATCGCCTACGTCGGCTACGACTCCAAGTTTTTCTACGTCGCCTTCGACTGCCGCGACCCGAATCCCGCGAAGATCCGCGCGCCGTACGTCGACCGGGACAACGTTTTCTCGGAGCAGGATTTCGTCGGCATCATCCTGAACGCCAAGAACGACCGGCGCTCCGGGGTCGAGATGTTCGTCAATCCCCGCGGAATCCAGGACGACGGAATCACGAACGACGCCACGGGCAACGAGGACTTCTCGCCCGACTTCTTCTGGGACTCCGCGGGCTCGATCGGTCCGCAGGGCTGGGTCGTCGAGATGCGGATCCCGCTCACGTCGATCCGCTATCCGAAGGGGGATCCGCAGACGTGGGGAATGATGCTGTACCGCAACTATCCCCGCGATTTCCGGTACCAGATGTTCGACGTGAAGCTGCCGCGCGGAGGGAACTGCTTCGTCTGCAGGTCACGCGAGTGGACGAACATCACGGGTCTGCCGCGCGGCGGCCACATCGTGGCGGCGCCGTACGTGACCGCGATGGAGAGCGGCGCCCCCGAGAGCGGCGAGCCCGGAACGAAATTCCACAACGAGCCGATCGAGGGGGACGCCGGGCTCGACGTGAAGTGGACGCCGAATGCCGACACCGCTCTCGACGTCACCGTCAACCCGGACTTCTCGCAGATCGAGTCGGACGTCGCGCAGATCTCGGCCAACGAGCGGTTCGCGCTCTTCTTCCCGGAGAAGCGGCCGTTCTTCCTGGAGGGGGTCGACCTCCTCGAGACGCCGTTCGCCGCCGTCTATACGCGGACGATCACGTCGCCGCGCTGGGGCGCCCGCGCCACCGGGAAGTTCGGATCGACCGCATACACGGTCCTCGTGACCGACGACCGCGGGGGCGGCAGCGTCATTATCCCGGGCCCGCAGTCGTCGGATCTCGCCGACCAGGACTTCTCGTCTCTCGACGTCATCGCCCGCGCGCGCCACGACGTCGGCCGATCGTTCGCGGGTCTGCTGTTCACGGACCGGGAGAACCGCGGGGGCAGCTACAACCGCGTGCTCGGCCCCGATTTCCAGTGGCGGCCGAGCGAGGCCGACCAGCTCACCGGGCAGTTCCTCTACAGCTCGACGCGGACCCCCGATCGGCCGGACCTCGCCGACGAGTGGGACGGACGAAAGCTCGACGGGGGCGCCGGGTTCATCTCCTGGCTGCACACCAGCCGGACGTGGGTGTGGCGTACCACCTACGAAGACATCTCCGAGGACTTCCGGGCGGACAACGGCTTCCTGCCCCAGGTCGGCTTCCGCCATGGCCGAAATTTTCTCGGTTACACGTTCTATCCGACGAACTTCTTCTTCAGCCGGATCGAACCGTTGGTCGTCGTCAACTGGTGGTTCGAGCGCGACGGTGACACGCTCGACCGCCGGGTGTACCCCGGAGTCCAGTTCAACGGCAAGCTGAACTCCAGCGGCGAAGTCGACGTCAACTTCGACTCCATCCGGGTCGGGGAGAAGCTCCTGTCGCGCAAGAACGTCTCCTGGTCGATCGGCGTCTCACCGGCGCGGGTCCTGTCGCGGATCTCGCTGAACGGGTTCATCGGCGAGGACATCGACTTCGACAACGCGCGCGAGGGGGATGGCGGCCGATTCGGAATCTCCGGAACGGTGCGGCCCACGGATCACCTCGACCTGCAGTTCACGGCGGACCGGCGGTGGCTCGACGTCCGATCGGAGGAGGCGGGGGCCGACGGGCGCCTCTTCACCGCGAGCGTGGCGCGCCTGCGGGCGGCCTACACGTTCTCGGCGCGCGCGTTCCTGCGCGTGATCGGCCAGTACGTGGAGACAAAGCGGGACCCGAGCCTCTATACGTTCGACGTCGACTCGAAGAGCGGCGACTTCCAGTTCTCGGCTCTCGTTTCGTACAAGCTGAACTGGCAGTCCGTGCTGTTCCTGGGCTACGGGGACACGAGCGTGATCAACGAAGCGGGAGATCTCGCGCACGACAATCGACAGTTCTTCCTGAAGATCTCGTACGCTTTTCAGAGGTAGGGAGGCCGAATTCAGCGATTCCGGTCTGACCCCTCAGAAGCCCCTCAGAAGCCGTAACCGATGGAGAGGTACGGCTCCTGATATCGGCGTGCGGAGCGGCCCCAGATCCACTTGTTGTACCCGACCTCCACGTTCCAGCGGTGGCGCGGGCCGAGCGGGATCGGAATGATCAGTCCGGCGCCCACGCGGCCGAGGCTCGCGTCGTTGAAGCTGAACGTCGCGTTGCCGCCGAAGCGGTCGTCGGGCTGCCGGGGCGAGTCGTTGTGAAGGCTCCACGCCCACAGGACCTGGCCCTTGACGGTCGCTCCGAACCAGGGCAGTGGATAGCCCGCCTCCAGGACCGCCGGGATCTGATCGGCGGGCGCTCCGGTCCGCCAGGTGTAGCCGGTCCAGAAATTTGCCCAGCCGGCCCCGCCCAGGAACGAGTGGCTGACGTAATAGGCGAGCGTGTAGTCGTACTTCAGCAATCCGCGCCACTCGTCGTTCAAGCCGGCGATCTCGCCGCGGTTGTTGAAGACGTAGCGGTTGTAAGGGCCTTCCCGGTCGTAAAACATCGGCGTGCGAAGGTTCGCCCCGAGCGCCATTGGGTAAGAGCCCTGTTTGAGCTGATACTTCAGCCCGAACCACGCGTCGGAAAATCCGACGTTGCGCTCGAGGTCTCCGGGAGGACCCTCGCGCCCGTCCAGGAACGTCAGCAGGAACTGCGCGGAAACGTTGCGGAAGAGCCCGACGTCTCCGTCCAGGTACGCGTAGCGAAAGTCGTGCTGGGTGCCGTTGTCGAAGGCATTTCCGAACGCGTCCCAGGAGCTGGCCGCGTGCTTCTTGGAATATCCGAGCGTCAACGTCCCGTCGCCGGGCTCAGGAACCCACGCACCGCCGGCCGAAAGGGGGGCGGGGGCGGCGAGCGCGGCGAGCGCGACGAGAGCCGGCGCGAATACACGAACTCGGGTCCAGATTCGATTCATCGTCAGGTCCGCGCCGGCTTTGTAGCAGAACAGATCGAACGCGCGCAACGACGGAATTTTGGAACCTTCGATCCAATGAAGCGTAGAAGTGAGGTGTCGTGAAGGTCGCGGCGGGTCTGACCGGACTGCTCGTGGTGTCGGCGGCGCTCGCAGCGACGCCGGACACTCCTCCTCCGATCGAGGTGCACCATACCGCGGGTGCGATCCAGGTGGACGGCGACCTTTCCGATCCGGGCTGGCAGGGCGCCGCCGTCATCGACACGTTCTGGGAAGCCCAACCCGCGGACAACACGCCGCCGAAGGTGAAAACCCGCGCGCTCCTCGCGTACGACGATAAGTACTTCTACATCGGGATCGATGCCGGTGACCCGCAGCCCGGCTCCATTCGCGCGCCCTACGTCGACCGGGACGAGATCATCGGAACGGACGACAACATCGCGATCTTCCTGGACACGCGAAACGATCGGAGGTCCGCCGTCGAGCTTCGGATCAACCCGCGCGGCAGCCAGGCGGACGCCAGCTGGAACGACTCCACCGGGACGGAGGACTTCTCCCCCGACTTTTTCTACGACACGGCCGCGAAGATCACCGCGACGGGGTGGACCGGCGAGTACCGCATCCCCTTCTCGTCCCTGCGGTACCCGAAGGTGGAACCGCACACCTGGGGAATCCTGATCTGGCGGAACTACCCGCGCGACTTCCGGTACGGGATCTACTCGAGCCCGATTCCGCGGAACTCGAACTGCCTGATCTGCCACATGCGTTCGGTGACCGGCCTCTCGGGCCTGCCCGAGGGGGGACACCTGATCGCGGCGCCCTATGCCACGGCGCGGCAGGAGGCCCGTCCGCGGGACGGAGTAGGGTCCGGGCTCGAGAACGACTCCGTCGAAGGCGACGGCGGGCTCGACGTCAAGTGGACGCCGAGCTCCAACCACGCGCTCGACGCGACGGTGAACCCGGACTTCTCCCAGGTCGAAGCGGATGCCGCGCAGATCGGGGTCAACCGGCGGTTCGCGCTCTTCTTCCCGGAAAAGCGGCCGTTCTTCCTGGAGGGCGTCGACCTCCTCGAAACCCCGATTCAGGCGGTGTACACGCGGACCATCACTTCGCCGCGCTGGGGCGTGCGCGGAACCGGAAAGATCGGGGATTCCGCGTACACGCTCCTCGTGACCGAGGACCGCGGCGGGGGGAGCGTCATCCTGCCCGGTCCCACGTTCTCGAATTTCGCGCCCCAGGACTTCCGGTCCATCGTTGCAATCGGCCGCCTCCGCCACGACTTCGGCGCCTCCTTCGGGGGGCTCCTCCTGACGGACCGGGAGATCCGCGGCGGCGGCCACAACCGCGTGCTCGGCCCCGACATCTCGTGGCGCCCCAACGCGAGCGACACCGTGACCGGGCAGTTTCTCTGGAGCGACACCGAGACGCCGAACCGGCCGGACCTTGCGGGCGAGTGGGACGGGCGCAAGCTCTCCGGCTCGGCCGCTGACGTTCGCTGGCAGCACCTGACGCAGGCGCCGGAATGGTTCGTCCACTACCGGGACATGGGGCGGGGCTTCCGCGCCGACGACGGCTTCGTCCCCCAGGTCGGCCTGAGACTGGGCGAACTGTTTGGCGGGTGGAACTTCTATCCGACGGGACTCCTCAACCGGACGCGGCCACAGGTTCTGTACCAGTACCTGGAGGACCGCAACGGCAACCTGATCGACCGCAACCTCGTTCCGGGCATCCTCGTCCTCGGCCGACGCAATCTGCAGGGCGAGGTGGATCTCAATATCGGGACGACGCGCATCGGCAGCGAGGTGCTCTCCCGTACGAACGTCTTCTTCCTGTTCCAGATCGACCCTTCCCGCCGGTTGTCCCGTTTCGAGGTGGACGGCAACGTCGGAAAGGAGTACGACTTCGAGAACGGGCGGGTGGGCGACGGAATCCGCCTCTCCTCGACGCTGACGATCAAGCCGACCGACCACCTCCAGCTCGAGTTCATCGGAAACCACCAGACCCTGGACGTCGACGGGGACGACGGGCGAAGCGGCCGGCTCTTTCGCGCGCAGACCGCGCGTCTCAAGGCGACCTACACGTTCACCGCGCGCGCTCTCCTGCGCCTCATCGGTCAGTGGGTCGAAACGCGGCGCGACCCCACGCTCTATCGATTCGACGTGGCCCGCCGGGAGGGCGGCTTCGACGGCTCCGCCCTTTTCTCCTACAAGCTCAACTGGCAGACGGTCCTGTTCCTGGGGTACGGAGACCACCGCTCGCTTCTGCCGAACGGCGACCTCGTCGCGGCGGGCCGCCAGTTCTTTTTCAAGATCTCCTACGCGTTCCAGAGCTGACCGAAGCCCGGAACCGACCGTGCGCGACGGCCGGTCGTCGCGGGTCCGACCAAAGTCCATGATGCAACGTTGGTTGACAGTTCTCCCGCGCCCCTGTAGCGTTTCTCCAGCTTCGCCAAGCTCCACTCATGTCGGATAGAGCACGAACCGGTTCCGTGGTTCTCATCGCGAGCCCGATCGCGGGCATTCGCGCGCAGTGGTCCCAGGGACTTCGGGAGAAGTTTCCGATCTACGAGGCCGCCGAGCGATCGGTGCTCGAGCGGAACCTCGCAAACCTCAAGCCGTCCATCCTGCTGCTCGACCTCGCGTTGCCGGGGCTCGGGGGGGTCGACGGCGTCTCCGGCATTCAGAGGCTTTCGCCGCTGACGTCGATCATCCTGATGACCAGCACCCCCAACGACCGGGAGGGCTTCTCGGCCCTGAAGGCGGGCGCGCGCGGCTACTGCAGCACGGACATGGACCCGAACCTCCTTCGGAAGGCGGTGTCGGTCGTCATCAAGGGGGAGATCTGGGTGGCGCGGAACGTCTTTGCGCCGCTGCTCGAAGAGCTCACGGCTCTGACCGAGCGACGACACAAGGAGTTTCCACCCAACCTCGACACCCGGCTGGACCGGCTGACCCCGCGAGAGCGCGAGATCGCTCAACTCATCGGAGGCGGAGCGAGCAACAAGGAAATCGCGGGCCGGTTGAACATCACGGAGGCCACGGTGAAGGCTCACTTGACGGCAATCTTCCGGAAGCTCGGGCTGTCCGACCGGCTCGGCCTGGCCCTCTTCGTGACGGAATACAACCGGGTGGCTCGATGAGCCCGCAGCGCGCGAAGAAGCGCGCGGCGAAGACTCCGGCGAAGAAGGGTGGCGGCGGCAGCATGGACTGGGTGAAGAAGCGTCCGATCCCGGTCGTCAGCATCCTGATCGCGGACCCGGAGCGCTCCAGCCGCGCCGCGGCGACGCGGGTGATCCAGAGTCTCCGCGGGATGCGGGTCATCGGCGAGGCCCTGACCGGCCACGAGGCCGTCACGGCCACGGCGAGGTTGAAGCCCCGCGTCGTGCTGCTCGACCTGCAGCTCTCCTCCGAGTTCGGCGCGAGCCTCATCTCGGTGCTGCGACGCCGCAGCTCCCGGACCCGCGTCATCCTGCTCGTGGGCCGCGCGTCCGAGGACCGTATCGTGGAAGCGCTGTCGCACGGCGCGGTCGGCTGCGTGACGAAGAAGGAGATTCCGTTCTTCCTCTCCAAGGCTCTCGAAGCGGTAGCGGCCGGCGAGGCCTGGATGTCGCGGAAGCTGGTCCCGAAGATCGTGGACCGGCTCGCGGACTACACCGCGCGCGCGAAAAAGCGCAAGTAGACCGTTCTCGCG
>JBKPMI010000377.1:0-5717 GCA_046732075.1 Acidobacteriota bacterium
GTCCCTCCCGGCGTGGGGCGGGCGAAGGCGCGCCGCCGTCGCGCGGACGCGCCGACGGCTTCTCTCCGCGTCCCCCTTTTGCTTCGCCGCGTCCGCGCCGGCGGCGGCGCCGGTCGCGCCGGGGCTCGGGAGTGTCGACCCAGCCTTCCTCGAGGTGGCGGAAGGTCACGACGATCTCGGGCCGATTCGCCCGGGAGCGCAGGTACTGGATGATGCGGTCCCGCAGGCCGCCGGCGGGGTCGCCGGTCAGGACGGGGATCCGCTCGGCGTCGAAGAGGACCATCCGGGTCCAGCCGACCAGGCGGCGACGCCCATCGCGCGCGGCGAGTTCCATCACGAACAGGTCCCGCTCGTGATCGAGCACGTGAGAGACGTAGTCGAAGTCCGGCAGCGCTTCCCGGCACAACGACTTCAAGAGCTCCAGGTGCTTCTCGCCCCCTTCGAAGGTCTGCTCCATCGAGACCACGCGGTCCCGGAACATTCGTGTTTGTGGCATGGATGAATCCTAGCTGTCAGCCATCAGCGGTCAGCTATCCGCGTCCTCAACCAATTGCGAGTCCGGTGTCCCTGAAGATTTCCCTCGCGATGATCAGGCGGTGGATCTCGCTCGTCCCCTCGTAGATTTCGGTGATCCGGGCGTCCCGGAAGTTCCGCTCGACCGGATACTCCTTCGTGTACCCGTACCCGCCGTGGATCTGCAGAGCGCGGGTCGTGACCCTCTGTGCCATCTCGGCCGCGAAGAGCTTCGCGATCGCGGCTTCCAGCGAGTATCGGCCGCCGTCCTTCCGCGCCGAGTCCTTGGCCGCAGCGGCGCGACGGGTCAGGAGCCGCGCGGCGTCGACGTCCGTCGCCATGTCGGCGAGGTAGAACCGTATGGCCTGGAACTCGGCGATGGGACGTCCGAACGCCCGCCGCCCCTTCGCGTAGTGGAGGGCCGCCTCGTACGCCTCGGTCGCGATCCCCACCGCCTGCGCCGCGATCCCGATCCGTCCTCCGTCGAGCGTCGCCATCGCGATCTTGAAGCCGTCCCCCTCCTGGCCGAGGCGGTTTTCGACCGGCACCCGGACGTCCGTGAGGAAGATCTCGACGGTGCCGGACGCATTCACACCGAGCTTGATCTGATGGCGCGAGCGATCGAAGCCGGGGCTCTCCGCGTCGACCAGGAATGCCGAGATCCCCCGCGGCCCCTTCTCCGGCTGCGTCATCGCGAACAGCAGGCAGACGTCGGCGGCCTGGCCGCACGTGATGAAGACCTTCTGACCCGAGATCCGGTAGACCTCCCCGTCGCGGACCGCCCGCGTCTTCTGGTTCGCGGCATCGGAGCCGGCATCCGGCTCGGTCAGCGCGAAGCAGCCGAGCTTCTCACCGCGGGCGAGCGGGACGAGGAAGCGCCGCTTCTGGTCGTCGTTGCCGAACTTCTCGATCGGGTCGCACACCAGGGAGTTGTTGACCGAGAGGATGACGCCGGTGTTTGCGCACACCCGGGAGATCTCTTCGATCACGATCGAGTACGCCACGTTGTCCATCCCGGAGCCGCCGTGCTCCACGGGCACCGCAACGCCGGCGAGACCGAGCTTGCCCGCCTCGGCAAAGACGTCCCGGGGGAACTCTCCCGTCTGGTCGATTCGGGCCGCCCCCGGACGGACGACCTCCTCGGCAAACTCCCGCACCGCCGAGAGGAGGAGCGACTGGTCCTCGGTGAGCTCGAAATCCATGGCGCGCCGCAGTTTACCGCGCGATCGCGGAGATTCGGCTCCCGTCTTCGCGACCGGCGCGCGCCTCCGAGAGAAACTCGAGCAGCCGCTCGACGTAACGCGGCCAGGAGCTCTCCCGAGACGCGCGCGCCAACCCCGGCTCGAACGCGGAGACTCCGCGCTCGACGACCCGGCGGACCGCTTCCGCCAGCGAACCCGGATCTCCGGGAGCGAAGAGCTCGCCGGTCGAGCCCGGCTGGACCGTCTCCGTGAGCCCGCCCACCGAGGCCGCGGCCATCGGGCGGCGCGCCGCAATCGCGCGCGCCGCGATCCCGCTGCCCGAAACGTACCGATACGGCAGCACGACGACGTCGCACGCCGCCAGCCAGCGCGCCATCTCGTCCTCGGCAACGTACTCGTCGCGCCAGAGGATCGAGTCGCGCACGGGACTTCTCTTCCACCGTTCTTCGAGCGAACGCGCCTCGGGAAACACCTCGCCGACGACCGCGATCCGCGCACCCGTCTCACGGACGATCCGGGGCGCGGCGTCGAGCAGCAGGTCGACCCCCTTGTAGCGCCGGACGAGGCCGAGAAAGAGGACCAGGGGCGTCGAGATTCCGAGGTCGCGCCGCGCGATCTCGCGATCCGGGAAAGAGGAGTCGACGATCGGGTGCGGGAGCACCGCGACCGGCCGGTCCGGCACCCGGAGTTCCAGCTTCCGCCGATCCGTCTCCGCGTGGACGACGTAGGCTTCGGCCGAAAAGAACGCGCCGAGCGCCAGGAAACGCCGGACAGGCCCGGACTCGTGGTCCTCCACGTTGTGGCAGAGAAGAGTTCGGAGAGTCCGCGGGGAAAGCGACTCCACCCCGCGGAAGACGGTTCGCACCGGGACCCCCCAGAAGGAGGTCCACCATGGCACCACGAGCGCATCCGGCTCGAAGGAAGCGATGCGCCGCGCCGCACGGCGCCACGACCGCGGCGACCGGTAGTCGAGCAGGGGCTCGCCGGGGGGAGCGGGCGGACGGTCCGGAGCGAGGTCGAAGCGGCGCGGATCGAGCCACCGCGGATACGGCCGCGAGAACGTGAAGTAGGCGACCTCCGCCGCGCCCGTGAGCTCCCGGGCGAGGAGCGCGGTTTCGCGGGCAATCCCGCCCCGGTCGGGAGGCGCCGGTCCGAGCAGCGCGATTTTCCGGATGGCCATCAGGAGGATCGTCGCAGCCAGAGGCCCTGGAGGTATTCCCCCTCCGGACAGTCGAGCGAAACGGGATGATCCGGCGGCGCGCCCTGCCGCTCCGTGAGCGCAAACGACGCGCCGGCCTCCACGCTCGCGGAGAAGACGATTTTCTGAAACAGGTCGGCGTCGACGAGTCCCGAGCAGGAGCACGTCAAGAGCCAGCCCCCCGGTGCGACGAGCGACATCGCCAGGCGGTTGACGTCCTGGTATCCACGCGCCGCCCGCTGCAGATCCCCGCGCTTCTTCGCGAACGCGGGGGGATCGCAGATCACGACGTCCCAGGCCTCCCTGGCTTCCACGCGGCGCCGGACGTCCTCGAAGACGTCGGCCCGGACGAAATCCTCCTCCTCCACCGGAAAGCCGTTTTTTCGGCGAAGCTCGCGCGCGAGCTGGAGCGCCGCTTCCGAGGCGTCGACGGCCACCGCCCGGCGCGCGCCGCCGGCGAGCGCCGCGACCGAGAAGGCTCCGGAGTAGGAAAACAGGTCGAGGACGGACCGGCCCGAAGCGCGGGCGCGGAGCCGCGCCCGGTTCTCACGCTGGTCCAGGTAGAAGCCGGTCTTCTGGCCGGCGGAGACATCGGCCACGAACTGCAGCCCGTTCTCGAGGAAGTCGACGAGATCCGGCGCGCCCACGCCTTTCTCCCGCGGCTGGTGGGGACGGGATCCGCGGTCGCGCTCGGCCGCGGTCTCGCGGACGATCAACCGCGCGCTCTCCAGGACGTCGCGGGCAGCGGTCTCCAGAGCTGCGCGCCAACGCGCCGTCCCTTCCGTCAGGAGGTCCATCACCGCGACCTCGGCGAAGACGTCCACGAGCACGCCCGGGCAGAAATCTCCTTCGGAGTTCACCGCGCGGAAGCCCGTGGTCGCGGGAGCGAGAGCTTCGCGGCGCAGCCGGCTGGCCGCCGCGAACCGCTCGCGGAAAAGCGAAACGTCGGGCGAGCGGCCGTCGAACGTCCACAGGCGAGCGACGATCTGGGACCTCGGGGAATAGGCGCCGCGGCCGAGCAGGGCGCCTCCGGAGCCGACGACCTCCGCGACGCCGTCCGTACCGTCCCCTTCCTGGGACGCGATCGCGCCCGAGAAGACCCACGGGTGCCGGCGCCGGACGGATTCTTCGCGGCCGGGCTTCAAAGTGAGGCGGATCAAGGCCGCCAAAATACACGCCTTCCGCCGTAACCGTGTCCCGTGTTCCCTGTCCCGTGTCCCGAAAAGAAAGGGCCCCCGCGCGGGGGCCCTGGGAAAAGGAGATCGTCATCTGCTTCTACGGGGCTCGTCGCCCATTCGTCGCGCCCAAAAAGGGGACAGATCCATTTTCGAATTCCGGCCGTTGCCGAAAATAAATCTGTCCCCGATTTCGTTTAGCGCTGATTGAGGGCCCAGTCGTACTCGAGGAACTCGGGGGCGGGTGCGCCCGACGTGAGCCACGCCGCGGTCTCGAGGTCGTTCACGTATTTCGAGACGTACTTCGCGACCGAGCCCCCGTCCCGCACGAACTCCTTCGCGTTCCAATCGAAGATCTTCGAGAGAGCGACCCGGCCCGCCTTCCGATCGATCGCGTTCTTCTTCGGATCGTTGACGAAGGCCCGGGCCTGCCGGTCGAGCTCCGCCGAAATTCCAGCCGCCGAGTACGCCCGCGGGGCGAGCGGCGGGCAGGATTCCGAAACGCAGACGATCGCGAAATGGATCCGCGCGTCGGAGAGCGCGCGCAGCCTGTTCTCGATGGCGTCGAGCGTGAGCGCCTCCCCGCCGATCTTTCGCTCGATCTTCCGAAACGCTCCGTTCACGTCCCGGATGCTCCGGATCGGGTAGCGCTCGAGCGCGATCGAGATCGCCATCGCGTTGTAGGCGTTGATGTAGAACGCCTTCTTTTCGTCGGCCGTCATTTCCGAGGGACGCGCGTCCCCCAGGTTCGACAGGTACGCGGCCAGGCGCTTCTTGTCCTGGCCGGTCGCGCCGCGGTAATCGAATCCTCCGTTCCGTGCGCGGGCCGCGAGCACCGCGTCGAAGGGGGCGTTGTCCGGCACTCCCGAGGCCAACGACGCCGTCGCCGCCGCCAGGATCAGGATCGCGCCCACCACCGTCTTCATCGCGAGAAGATGGACAGGATCCCGTAGGAGAGCGCACCGATCACCGCGGCCATCGGAATGGTCAGGATCCACGCGTACACGATCCGGCCCGCGACGCCCCACCGGACCGCCGAGAATCGCTGCGCCGCGCCGACCCCCACGATGGCCCCGGTGATCGTGTGGGTCGTCGAGACCGGGATGCCCCAGTGCGAGGCGGCGAGAACGGCTCCCGCGGCCCCGGTCTCCGCGCAGAAACCGGAGAACGGCTTCAACTTCGTGATCCGGGTGCCCATCGTGCGGACGATCCGCCACCCGCCGGTCAGGGTTCCGAGGGCGATCGCGGCGTGCGCCGAGAGAATGATCCAGAGAGGAATCTCTTTCAGGTCCGGCAGGTACATCCAGTGAAAAGGGTGGGACGCGTCGGCGAAGACGGTGCGGTTCGCCACGAGCAGTCCGGCGATGATCCCCATCGTCTTCTGCGCGTCGTTGGTGCCGTGCGACCACGAGAACGCGGCTGCGGACAGGAGCTGGGCCCGCCGGAACCAGCGATCCACCGAGCCGTATGACACGCGGTGGAAAATCCACGACATCCCGATCATGAGGATCCAGCCGATCGCCATGCCGATCAGCGGAGAGATCACGATGAACGACAGGGTCTTCACCCAGGCCGAGCCCGGCACGATCGCGGCGACCCCGACCCGGGCGACCGCCGCGCCGGTGTAGC
>JBKPMI010000378.1:0-6056 GCA_046732075.1 Acidobacteriota bacterium
ACCGAGATCTACACTTGAAGCAGATCGTCGGCAGCGTCAGATGTGTATAAGAGACAGGAGCTCCACCGCCTCGACCGGCGCGAGACCGACGCGCGACACGTACGCGGGCGCGTCTTTGCTGATGAGCGTGTCGAACGCCGCGTCGTACGACGGCACGTGACCCGCTTCGAACAGCGCCTGCGCGAGATGCGGCCGTCCGAGCGATCCGCCCTGCGCGATCTCCTGCACGCGCGCGAGCGAGACCGGGTATCCGAGGCGAATGAGGTTCTCCACCATCAGCTCGATCCGCCGCCCGCGGTTCTCTCGCAGCCACTTCATGCGTTCCTCGAACTTCGCGTCCGCCGGGTCGACGAAATATGCGAGCACGTGGACGTCGCCCCACTCGGATTCGGTGTTCAGCTCGGTCGCCGCGATGATGCGCACGCCGAGCTTGGCCCCTTCGGCGATCGCCACGGCGACGCCGGAGAGCGTGTCGTGGTCTGACAGCGCCTGCGTCGTGACCCCGCGAGCCGCCGCCCGCCGCACGAGCTCCGCCGGCGACAGCGCGCCGTCCGAGCGGATCGAATGCGTGTGCAGGTCGATGGCGTAGCCGGCGCTCACGCCTCCCACAGCCGGTCGACGCGCTCGATGGAGCGCGCGAGGCCGGTCGCCTCGTCGACATCGATGAGCACGCTGTTGAACTGGACCGGGCCGTCCGCGACCTCGAAGCGCCGTGGCAGGCCATCGAGGAAGCGCGCGACGATGATCGCGGGCTGCATGCCGAGGATCGAGTCGCGTGGACCGACCATTCCCGTGTCGGTGATGTGCGCGGTGCCGAGCGGCAGGATCTTGGGGTCCGCTGTCGGCACGTGCGTATGCGATCCGACGACCGCGGACACGCGCCCGTCGAGATGCCAGCCGATCGCGATCTTCTCGCTCGTCGCCTCAGCGTGCCAGTCCACGACACGCACCATCGGCGCGCGCGGCCCGAGTCGCTCGAGGATCCCGTCGACGGCGCGGAAGGGGTCGTCGACCGGAGCCATGAAGGTGCGCCCGATCGCGTTCATCACGAGCACGCCCTTGGCGATGACCCAGCCGGTGCCGGGGTTGCCCGGCGCGAGGTTGATCGGGCGGATGCAGTACTCGAGCGTGTCGATGTCCTTCATGAACTGGCGCTGGTCCCACACGTGGTTGCCGTTCGTGATGACGTCGGCGCCGGAGTCGTGGAGCTCGCGCGCGATGTCCGCGGTGAGCCCGTTGCCGCCCGCGGCGTTCTCGCCGTTCGCGATCACGAAGTCGACGTGGTGCTCGTCCTTCAGAACGGGAAGGAGCGCCGCGACCGCGTTGCGGCCGGGGCGCCCCACCACGTCACCGACGAAGAGGATGCGCAACGGTTACTTGGCGTACTCCACGGAGCGCGTCTCGCGAATGACCGTGATCTTGATCTGACCGGGATACTGCATCGTCTCTTGGATCTTCTGCGCGATGTCGCGCGAGAGCCGCGCGGACGTGAGGTCGTCGACCTGCTCCGGCTTCACGATGACGCGGACCTCGCGGCCCGCCTGGATCGCGAACGACTTCTCGACACCTTCGAACGAGTTCGCGACGCTCTCGAGCTCCTGCAGACGCTGGATGTAGTTCGACACGATCTCGCTGCGTGCCCCGGGCCGGGCGGCGCTGATCGCGTCGGCCGCGGAGATGAGCGTGCCGGTCATGGTCACGGGCTCGACGTCGCCGTGGTGACCCACCACGCCGTCGATGACCACCTGCGGGAATCCGTAGCGGCGGAGCAGCTCGCCACCGATGACGGTGTGCGCGCCTTCGACCTCGTGGTCGATCGCCTTGCCGATGTCGTGCAAGAGGCCCGCGCGCTTCATGGTCTGCACGTCGTAGCCCGTCTCGGAGGCGAGCATGCCCGCGACGTGTGCGACCTCGATCGAATGACGCAGGACGTTCTGCCCGTACGAGGTGCGGAAGTGCAGGCGACCGAGGAGCTTGACGAGGTCCGGATGCAGGCCAGCGATGCCGACCTCGTAGACCGCGGACTCGGCGGCCTCCTTCATGACCTGATCGATCTCGGTCTTGGCCTTCGCGACCATCTCCTCGATGCGGGCCGGATGGATGCGGCCGTCGACGAGGAGCCGCTCGAGCGCGCGCTTCGCGACCTCGCGGCGGATCGGATCGAAGCCGGAGACCACCACGGCCTCGGGCGTGTCGTCGATGATGAGATCGACGCCGGTGAGCGTCTCGAGGGTGCGGATGTTGCGACCCTCGCGGCCGATGATGCGGCCCTTCATGTCGTCCGACGGGAGCGTCACCACGGTCACGGTGTGCTCGGTGGTGTGCTCCGCGGCGAACCGCTGGATGGCCATGGTGATGATGTCGCGCGCCTTGGCGTCGACGTGCTCGCGGGCCTCCGCCTCCATCTCATGGACGCGGCGGCTGATGAGGTCACGCATCTCGACCTCGACCCGTTCGAGGAGCAGCCCGCGGGCTTCGTCCATGGTGAGCGAGGCAACACGCGCCAGCTCGGTCCGCTGTTCCTCTTGGAGCTCGGCGATCTTGGCGCGTTCGGTCTCGAGGTCCTTCTCCCGGGTCTCGAGGCGGCGGTCCCGCTCCTCGACCTGGGCGATCTTCTGGTCGAGCTGTTCGTCCTTCTTGTCGAGGCGCTGTTCGTATCGCTGGAGCTCGGCACGGCGCTCGCGATTCTCGGTCTCGGTGGTCTTCGCGACCTTGATGGCTTCGTCCTTGGCCTCGAGGATGATCTCCTTCTGCTTCGCGCGGGCCTCCGCCAAGAGGCGCTCCGCGTTGGCACGTGCGGTCGTCTCGCTTGAGAGGGCGAACGAGCGACGAAGGAAGAGAGCGATCCCGAAGCCGACCAAGCCCGCGACGAGGGCTACCAAGCCCACGACGAGGATGTCGGGCATCTGCGGTTCCTTTCCGTGTTGCGCGAACGAGGACACCCGCCGTGCTGGGGCGAGAGGCCCCGGATCGCAAACCGGCCGATGGAACGGCGTGCTCCTCCGGCCGGAGGGTTCACAAAGTCTTAGTGGCACGAGGATAGCGCTGCTCGTGCGTCGTACGCAATGCGAACAAGGGAGTGCGCGGCGTACGCTCGCACTTCCCGAATGAATGCGCTCTTCTCCCAGTACGCGCCGCGCGGAACGCGGCTGCTGCTCGCCTCCTCGTTCCTCGCGACGGTGCCCCTCGGCTACCTCATCGTGGTGCTCCCGCTGTACCTCTCCCGCGCCGGGATCGAGCCCGCGGTGATCGGCGGCTTCTACACCGCATCCGGCGCGATGACCGCCCTGCTCGTGGCGTTCTCCGGCGTGTTCGCAGACCGCTGGGGCCGGCGCCGCTTTCTGCTCGCCGGCACGCTCCTGCCGATCGTCAGCTACCTCATCTTCGCGAGCACGACCGACATCCCGTGGCTCGTCTTCGCGAGCTTCCTCGGTGGTGTCGGGCTCGCGAACGGCGCGGCCGGCGCGCTCACGGTCTCGAGCTTCGACGCGCTGCTCGCCGACAACACCAGCGAGGCGACACGCACCAAGGTGTTCGCCTCCAGTCAGGCGCTCTGGAGCCTCGCGCTCGCACTCGGCTCGCTGTGCGCCGGCGCGCCGGAGCTACTGCACCGGCTCGTGCCGACGCTCGATCCGCTCGCGGCCTATCGCCCGCCCTATGTCGCGATGGCGGTGCTCACGCTGGCGGCGGGACTGGTGCTGCTCCCGATCCGCGACGATCCCGAAGTCCACCGCGCTCGGGCCGCGGCCGGTTGGTGGCCGAAGCGCTCACGCGGCGCGATCCTCACCTACTCCATCGCGATCGGCTTTCTCGGCTTCGGTCTCGGCGTCGCGATCCAGCTGCTGCCGCTCTGGTACGGACTGCGCTTCGGCGTGAACGAAGCCGATCTCGGTCCCTGGTATGCCGCGGGGCAGCTCGCGTCGGTCGGGACGCTCGTGGCGATCCCCTACTTCGAGAGGCGTTTCGGCGGGCCGAACACCGTGCTCGTCGCACTGAGCACGAGCGCCGTGTGTCTCGCGCTCATCGTGATCGCGCCGGTGTTCTGGATCGCTGCCACGCTGCACCTCGTGCGGAGCTTCATGACCAACCTCTCGTGGCCGTTCCATCAATCGATCCTCATGACCGCGACCGTGCCCGAGGAGCGTGGCACCGCGGTCGGCATCGGCTTCTCGGTCTGGGCCACAACGAACGCGCTCGGGCCGCTCGCCGCAGGAGCGCTCATCGGTGCCGGCGTCTTCGCGTTGCCGCTGCTCGTCGGATCGGTCACGTACGTGTGTGGCGGGCTCGTGTTCGGCATCGGATTCCGCCGGATCCTCGCGCGCCGCGCCCTCCTCGCGGGCACGCCGCTCGCAGTGACTCACCCCGATGCCGCTACCTGAGATCGAGAGGACCCTCGACGAGGCGGCGCTCGCGCGGCTCCTGCGTGTGGCACATGGCTGGACCCGGGAGGGCGAGACGCTCACGAAGACGTTCACCTATCGCGGATGGAAGCACGCCATCGAGTTCGTCGATCGGGTGGCGAAGGTGGCGGAGAAGCTGAACCATCATCCCGCCATCCACGTCGAGGGCTACCAGCGAGTGCGCATCGTCACCACAACGCACGCCACCAAGAAGCTGAGCGACGCCGACCTGTACCTCGCGTACCTGATCGAGGGGATCGCGGATCCGTATGACTACGCCGACCCGGCTGGCCCCGGTCTTCCGATGCTTCCGCGCGACTGATCAAGTCGATGACGCGGGACCGCGGGGGCGGCGCCGGTGCGCCGCCCCCGCTCCATTGCGTTAGTCGTCGACGCAGATCGCGTAGACGGTGATGCTGAACTGCCCTACGTAGCCCTGCGAGGCGATCGCGCCGCCGACCCAGCCGGTCTGGCCGTTCGGTGCGGACGAGAACAGGTGTGGACCGGTCCCGTCGTTGGTCAGTTTGTTGATGAGCCCGCCGACCGCGGCGCCGCCACCGATGACGTGCTTGCCGGACGAGCACGTCGCCTGAGCGCTCGCGATCGCTGTGCTTCCTGACTGGCCGTCGGCGCTGATGATCTCGTAGCCCGTCATGCCCGCGCCTGCGGGGCCGGTCGCGCCGGTGGCGCCGGTCGGACCCGTCGCACCCGTAGCGCCGGTGGGTCCTGTCGGTCCAGTTGCGCCGGTCGCGCCAGTCGCGCCGGTGTCACCTGTCGGACCCGTCGCTCCCGTGGCACCGGTCGCGCCGGTCGCGCCCGTCGCCCCCGTCGGACCCGTCGGGCCCACAGGCCCGGTCGCGCCGGTCGGCCCGGTCGGTCCCTGCGGTCCCGGCTGACCCGCGACGTCCCAGCTGAGCGAGGTCTCGCCGGACTTGCAGTTGGTGACCGACAGATCGATGACCCGGAGCGCTCCGCCCGACTTCTGATAGCACGCGTTGATGACGTTGCCGTTCGGGATCGTCGCGAGCGCGACACCGCCACCCACGAGGATGATCGCCATCGCGATCGCGAACGAGACGCCCGGATACCGCGGAATGATGCGCTTCACGTATCCCTCCCCCTGTGCCGGGGTGTCCCCGGCCGAGGGAGCATGAGCATTCGACCGCCCCCTTGTCTAGATGCTGCTCGCGCCCCTGGTTCCCACGGCTCGAAGCGCCGCTAGTCCTCGTCGTCCGCGACGCTCGCGCGCATCACCTCTTCGATCGTCCCGTAATCGAAGCCGCGCGCCGCGAGGTAGGTGTGGATCTTCCGTTTGCGCTCCTGCGGCTCGAGCGTCGCCCAGCGCGTCATCGGGCGTGAGAGCGCGCGCTTCGCGAGCTCGACGTCGGCATCGGGCGCGCGTTCTCCGAGGACGACGTCGACGACATCACGCGACACGCCCTTCTGCAGCAGCTCGGTGCGCAGCGCGCGATCGCCGCGCGGCTTGAACCGCTCGCGCTGCTCGACCCACCATCGCGCAAAGGCCTCGTCGTCGACGTAGCGCTGCGCGCGGAGGCGGTCGATCGCCTGATCGATCGCGGGCGCCTCGAAGCGCTTGCCACGAAGGTGGCGATGGATCTCCGCGACGGTATGCGGACGTCCGCCGAGGTACCGCAC
>JBKPMI010000379.1:0-9507 GCA_046732075.1 Acidobacteriota bacterium
CCTTTATTTACGAGGGGAGTGAACCTCGGCATGCAACCTTTCGCGCGATCGTCCCCGTCGAAGCCGTTTCGCCCCCAACTGGGAAATCTTCGCTCGCGTCGATTCAAAGATCCGGACTGATGCTAACACCCGCCGCCCGCAGAAACTTCCGTGCCGGCCGATGCTCGGCCTCGTCCGCTTGACACCGTCGGGGGCGCGTCGTGAGAATGCGCCCGGTGGCAGCCCAGGATCTGATCGTGATCGTGACCTCGGTGGGAACCGAGGACCAGGCGCTCGACGTCGCGCACGCAATCATCCGCAATCGCCAGGCGGCGTGCGTCAACATCCTGCCGAACGTGCACTCCATCTACCGCTGGAAGGGGCGCGTCTGCGACGACACCGAGATGCTGCTCATGATCAAGACGGTCGCGAGCCAGTTCGACGCGGTGCTCGAGACGATCCAGAAGGTCAACACCTACGAGCTGCCCGAGGTCCTCGCCTACCGCGTCGATCACGCGAGCGACGGTTTCGGAGACTGGATCGCCCGCATGACCGAACGTCCCAAGAAGCGCGCCCCGGCCGCGCGGCCCCGAGCCCGCCGGCCCGCCGCCGTCACGACCGTCGCGGGGTGAGCTGCCTCTAGAGCTCCCCGTGACCTCGATCGCTTTCACCTCGCTGTTTCTGGGTCTCGTTCTCGGTACTCATCCCGTCGGCGTCGCGGTCGAGGGTCCGGCAACCCAGGTCGCCTTCGAGGTCGACGGCCGTCCCGCCGGTCAGGTCGCAAAGCAACCCTGGACGGCACAGCTCGACCTGGGACGGGACCTCGAGCCGCACGAGCTCGTGGCGCGGGCCCTCGACGCCGGCGGACGCGAGGTCGCGCGCGTCGAGCAGTGGCTGAACGTGCCGAGGCCCCCCTCGGAGGCCTCGCTGCTGCTCGAGACGAACGCGGAAGGGAAGGCGGTCTCCGCCCGACTGACCTGGCAGAGCCTCCTCGGGACGCCGCCACGCTCGATCGAGGTCACCCTGGACGGTCGTCCTCTCGACGCGAGCGATCCCTCGCATGTCGTGATCCCGGACTACGACCTCGACTCGACGCACCTTCTCTCGGCGCAGGTCGAGTTTTCCTCCGCGGTCGTCTCGCGCGCGGGGATCGTCCTCGGCGGCCGGTCCCGGACGGACGTCTCGAGCGAGCTCACCGGGGTTCCGGTCCGGGTGGCGCCGGGCGTCGCGCTCCCGCCGCCGGCGGCGCTCGAGGGATGGTTCCGAAAGGGTTCGACGCCGGTCCGCGCGGTCGCCGTCGAGAGGGGTCCGGCGTTCGTGCTGGTCGTGCGGGACACGGACCACGGCGAGGCGTTGTCGAAGCTGGGAAGTGGAGGGCGCACCGTCTTCGAGCGGGGCATGACCGGCTCGCTTCCGACGTTCGACCCGGATTACGCGCGATTCCAGACGCGCCTGGAGGACGCGGACCGGGTCCGATTCCTCTGGCCCCGCGCGAACCGCGCCCCCGGCACGGAGACGCCGACCGAGCTCTTCGACACGTCGCGCGACTTCGCCGGAAGCTTCGCCGGTCTCCACTGGCTGCTGACCCACGTCTCCCATCCGATCCAGAAGGTGGGGGACCAGCGATTCGCGGACGCCGTCGCGATCGCGGGTCTTCACGCCTATGCCGGCTACACGCGGCGCGCGGTCGTCCTCGTCCTGGGACGCCAGAGCGCGGACACGAGCCGATATGCGCCCGAGCTCGTCCGCGCGTACCTCGCGAAGATCCACGTGCCTCTCTACGTCTGGTCGCTCGACAATCGCTCGCTCGATCGCATCTCGGCGGCGTGGGGGCACGTCGAGGACATTTCGTCGTTCGCGAAGCTGAAGACCGCGTTCGCCGCAATGCGGAAGGACCTCGACTCCCAGCAGATGGTGTGGCTCGAGGGCCGTCATCTGCCGCAGGAGATCGCCTTGTCGGAGCGAGCGGTGGGAGTCGAGCTCGTTCGGTGAGCGCGCCTCAGTACTGAATTCGAGGCCTCCCGAAGACCTGCACCCAGATGATCTGGTACCCGCGCTTGTTGTGCCCGATCGCGAGCCCGAAGCCCGCCTCCGTGTAGATCTTCGAGAGGATGTTGTCGCGGTGCTTCTCGCTGTTCATCCAGCCGTCCATCGCCTCGTCCACGGTGGGCTGGCCGGCCGCCAGGTTCTCCGCGATGAACCGGAGGTCGTAGCCGCCGGCGTACGCGCGCTCACGCACGGTGAGGCCTTCGGGATCGACGTGCCCGTAGTGCGAGCGCTTGAGCATGTCGTCCGCGTACGTTTGCGCGACCCGGTCGAGGACCGGGCTCGGAGCGTAGGGAGGAAGTGACCGGCTGCGGCGCTCGGAGTTCAACCGCTCGAGCATCTGGCGCCGCATCGCCCCGAGGTCGTGGTACTCGGCCGATCGGTTCGCGAGGTAGTCGTCCTGCGAGACCCCGAGCAGGAAGACGTAGATCGGAACGTCGTCGAGCATCGCGGCGCCCACGCCGAGGTCGCGCGAGCTCGCCTGGACGAGGCTCTTCCACGTCCGGTCACCGCGGTCCTTCCACGACGACATCACCTCGGGAATGCTGCCGTCGGTGCGCGTGAAGATCTCGGTCAGCGACTTGGCGGGGTAGCCCCCCTTCTGCGCGCGCGCGATCATCTGGCTCTCGGAGATCTCGCGGAACTCGGTTTCCCCGCGGCCGGCGAGCTCGTCGGCGAGCTCCTGCGCGAGCCGGTTCAATGGGGGTGACGGCCGCAACGCGACCGCGCCCTCGCGTGTCCGCTCCGCGTTGATCCGCTTTGCGAACTCGTCCCGGAGTGCGTCGAAATCGTCGGCCGGGGCGGGATGCGGGAGGAGCAGAGCCGCGACCGCGACGGCGACAGCCGCGAGGACGGAGGCGGCGGACGGTCTAGCCAACCGCCTCCAGCGCCCCCGAGAGGTCGGCGATCAGGTCCTCGAGGTCCTCGATGCCGACGGAGATCCGCACCAGGCCCATCGTGATGCCGAGCCGGTTTCGTTCCTCTTCCGGCACCGAGGCGTGGGTCATCGTCGCGGGATGAGAGATCAGCGTCTCGACACCGCCCAGGCTCTCACCGAGCGAGCAGACGCGGACGCGCGCGAGGAGTGCCTTCGCATTGTCGAACGAGCCCAGCTCGAAGGAGATCATGGCACCGAACCCGCTCATCTGCCGAAGCGCCAGCTCGCGCTGCGGGTGGTCCGGCAGTCCGGGGTAGTGGGTCTTGCGCACCTTCGGATGCTCCGAGAGGAACCGCGCGATCTCGCGCGCGTTCGCCTCGTGCCGGTCCATGCGGACTGCCAGCGTCTTGATCCCGCGGAGGACGAGCCAGGAGTCGAACGGCGACAGAATCGCTCCCGAGCCGTTCTGGACGAAGCCCAGCCACTCGACGTGCTCCGGATCTTTCGCCACCGCGACGCCGCCGACCGAGTCGGAGTGACCGTTCAGAAATTTCGTCGTGGAGTGAACGACGAAGTCGGCGCCCAGCTCGAGGGGTCTCTGGAGATAGGGGGACGCGAACGTGTTGTCCACCACGACGAGCGCGCCGCGCTCGTGGGCGATCCCCGACAGCAGCGGGATGTCGCAGAGCGTCATCATCGGGTTGGTGGGCGTCTCGAGGAAGAGGAGCTTCGTGTTCGGCCGCATCGCGTCGCGCACCACGTTGGCGTCGGCGGTGTCCACGAACGAGAACTCGACCCCGTAGCGCGCCAGGATCTTCGTGAAGTAGCGGTAGGTGCCGCCGTACGTCAGGTTGGAGCAGACGACGTGCTCTCCCGTCTTGACGAACGTCGAGATTGCCGTGATCGCCGCCATCCCGGAGGCGAACGCGCGGGCGCCCGCGCCCTTCTCGAGGACCGCCAGATTCTCCTCGAGCGCCGAGCGGGTCGGGTTCTGCGTCCGCGCGTACTCGTAACCCTTGTGCTTTCCGACCGCCTCCTGCACGTAGGTCGACGTCTGGTAGATCGGGACGGAAACGGCCCCCGTCGTGGGGTCGGGAGCATTGCCCGCGTGGATCGCGTCGGTCGAAAAACCCATCGTTTGCCTCGCTGGAGAAATAGTCAGGGGGAGGTCTGAAAGATTCCCTGCTCGGGGTAGCGCTCGGCGCCGTCCGGGAAGAGCGTCACGACCGTCTTGCCGGGGCCGAGCCGCCGGGCGATCCGGAGCGCCGCTGCGGCGGCGGCGCCGGACGAGCCTCCCACGAGAAGGCCTTCCTCGCGGGCGAGCACGCGGCAGGTCTCGAAAGCCTCGTCGTCCGTGACGGTCACGACTTCGTCGAACGCGGTCCGGTCGAGGATCGGCGGGAGAAAGGAAAGTCCAATTCCCTCGACCCGATGCGAGCCCTGCGCGCCGCCGCCGAGGATCGAGCCCTGCGGCTCGGCTGCGACGCGGAGGACTCTCGGGATCCGTTCCCGGAGAAAGCGCCCGATGCCGGTCAGGGTGCCGGTCGTCCCGACGCCGGCGACGAAGGCGTCGATCGACTCGCCGAACTCCGCCCAGATCTCGCGCGCCGTCGTCTCGTAGTGCGTGCGCGGATTGATCGGGTTCGCGAACTGATTCGGAAGATAGGCGCCGGTCTCCCGGGAGATCTTCTCGGCGCGCCGGATCGCTCCGCTCATGAGCTCCGCCGCCGGCGTCCGGATGACCTGCGCGCCCAGCGCCTCCATCAGCTTCGCCTTCGTCCGGCCATATCCCTCCGGCATGACGATCACGCATCGGTAGCCCTTCGCGGCGGCGATCATGGCAAGCCCGACCCCGGTGTTTCCGGAGGTCGGTTCGACGATCGTTCCGCCGGGATCGAGAAGGCCCCGTTGCTCGGCGTCCTCGATCATCGCCTGCGCGATGCGATCCTTCACGCTGCCACCGGGGTTCAGGAACTCGAGCTTCGCGAAGATCCGCGCCGCGCCGCGGGAGAAGTTCGCAAGCTCCGCGTGGGGCGTGGACCCGATGGCTTCGAGAAGATGGGGGCCGGTCCGGACAGAGCTGGTCATGGTCACAATCTTAGTGCCCCATCAAAAAAAAGCCCCGGCGATGCCGGGGCTTTCCGAGAACTGAGTAAAACGAATCAGTAGGCCTGCTGCGCGCGGCGAGCCGAATAGCACTCGCGGCAGTAGACCGGCTTTCCGTTCGTGGGGTTGAAGGGAACCTGAGTCTGCTTGCCGCAGCCGTCGCAGGTCACGTCGTAGAGCGTGCGCTCCCGACCTTCGCCCGCGGCCGACTTGCGCTTGTCGCGGCACGCTTTGCACCGTTTCGGCTCGTTGGTGAAACCCTTGCGGGCGTAGAACTCCTGGTCGTCCGCCGAGAACAGGAACGTGGCGCCACAGTCCACGCAGGTCAGATTCTTGTCCGTGTATTGCTGCATCATTTGAATTCGCCGATCTCCTGGGTATTACCCTCTTCGGAAGCGCTCTCGCGCTTCGCATCAATAAAAGTTCGAAACACTGTTCCGAAAGAAATCCGGCTCGAAGCCGGAGACTTGGTCTCTAGTACCGACCCCCTTTCGAGCGCACGCACGCCTTCCCGCAAGGGCGGACGGATTGGGGATGAGAAAACATAGTGGTGGTGCCGGGTGGTGCGGGTTTCGTAAAAGTTGCCGCAAAGTAGCACGCGCCCGAACGGCTTGGCAAGGACATTGTTTTGCCGGTTCGGTCGTACGACCAAGGTCGGACCGTGCGCGGGAAACCGCAGGATTTAGAGCAAGTCACGGGGACAGGCCTGCCGAAGGCGGGCCTGCAGCCGTCACCTTATTGAACTAGGACCCCGCCCGTCCTGTCGTCGGTGACGACGCGGTCGCGTAGCGGCGCCGCTCGATGCGCCCGGCGAGAAAAGCATCCCTTCCCGCGGCCACGGCCCGGCGCATGGCGCGGGCCATCCGAGCCGGATCGCTCGCTCCGGCGATGCCCGTGTTCATGAGAACTCCGGCCGCGCCGAGCTCCATCGCGATGCACGCGTCCGACGCGGTGCCGACGCCCGCGTCCACGATGACCGGTACCTTCGCGTGCTCGATGATGATCGAGATGTTGTTGGGATTCTGGATTCCGAGGCCCGAGCCGATGGGCGCGCCGAGCGGCATCACCGCGGCCGCGCCCTCCTCCTCGAGACGCCGGCAGACGACGGGATCGTCCGAGGTGTAGGGGAAGACGACGAAGCCCTCGCGCACGAGGGTCCGGGTCGCTTCGAGGAGCGCCGCGTTGTCGGGCCAGAGGGTCCGCTCGTCGCCCAGAACCTCCAGCTTGACCCAGTGCGAGAGGCCGACCTCGCGCCCCAGGCGTGCGGTCCGCACGGCGTCGTCCGCGGTGTAGCAGCCGGCGGTGTTCGGCAGGAGCGTCATCTCCGGGGGGATGAAGTCGAGCAGCGATTCGCGCGTGCGATCCAGGTTGATCCGGCGCACCGCGACGGTCACGATCTCCGCGCCGGACTCTCGGTGCGCCTCCTTCATCAAGTCGAAGGACGCGTACTTGCCGGTGCCGACGATGAGGCGGGACCGGAAGGTCCGGCCGCCGAGGACGAGCGGATCGGGCGTTACCTCCCCGGCGGGGGCGGGGGGCTTCTCGAGAGAGGTGTCGGTCGCGCTCACGCGCCGATCCTGTCGCTTCGGGCGGGCGCCGTCAAGGAACGAGGACGTTGTCGATCAAACGGGTCGCCCCCAGCCGCACCGCGGCCGCGAGAGCGGTCCCTGCCGCGGCGTCGGTCACCGGCGCCATCGTCTCGGGATCGATGGCGTCGACGTAGTCGACCCCGAGCCCCGCCGCTTCCAGCTCGCGACGGATCCCCGACGTGAGCGCTGCGGCGTCCCGCTCCCCCCGGCTCGCGCGGTCGCGCGCCTCGAAGAGCGCCCGCGAAAGCGCGGCCGCGAGCCGCCGTTGCTCCGGCGAGAGGTAGGCGTTGCGCGAGGAGAGCGCGAGGCCGTCCGGCTCGCGGAGCGTTTCCCCGACGACGAGGCGGATGGGAAAGTCGAGATCGCGGATCATCCGGCGCACGACCGCGACCTGCTGCAGATCTTTCCGACCGAACACGGCGACGTCCGGCTGAACCTGGAGGAAGAGCTTCGCGACGACCGTGGCGACGCCGCCGAAGTGGCCGGGGCGCGCCGCTCCTTCGCCTCCTTCGGAGACGCCGGAGACGACGACCGCGGTCGAGAATCCGGGCGGATACATCGCCGCCGCGTCCGGCAGGTAGACGACGTCGGCGCCCTCCCGCTCCAGGGCGGCCCGGTCCTCCTCCTCCTTCCGCGGATATCGCGCGAGGTCCTCGCCCGGCGCGAACTGGAGCGGGTTGACGAAGATCGAGACGACCACGAGATCCGACTCCTGCCGCGCGAGCCGCACGAGGGAGAAGTGGCCCGCGTGGAGCGCCCCCATCGTGGGAACGAAGCCGACGGTCCTTCCGGAGGCGCGGGCGTCTCGGACGAGGTCGCGTAACTCCCGGACTTCGCGGGAGACCTTCATTTTCGGGCCCGCCGGCGGGTCGCTAGTAGACCCGCCGGAGCACGGCTTTTCCGCCCGAGAACGACTCCTCCGCGTTGGGGAAGCTGCCGCTTTTCACATCCTTCGTGAACTCCTTCGCGGCCGCCTCGATGACGCCTGCGAGGTCCGCGTAGCGCCGGACGAATTTCGGGTGGAGGTCGCGCGTCAGGCCCATGACGTCGTGAAAGACGAGGACCTGCCCGTCGCAGTCGGGTCCGGCGCCGATGCCGATCGTCGGGATCGGGAGCTCGCGCGTGATCTCGGCGGCGAGACCCGCCGGCACGCACTCGAGCACGATCGCGAAGCAGCCGGCCTCCGCGAGCGCTTTCGCGTCGTCTCGGATCTCGCGCGCCGAGCCGGGCTCTCGTCCCTGGACCTTGAAGCCGCCGAACTTGCGATACGACTGCGGCGTCAACCCGACGTGCCCCATCACCGGGATGTCGGCGGCGAGAATCGCCTCGACCGCCGGAAGGATCCGGCTGCCCCCCTCGACCTTGACTGCGGCGCAGCCGCCCTCCGCCAGGAAGCGGCCGGCGTTCTCGACGGCGCGTCCGGGGTCGGTCTGGTAGGAGAGAAACGGCATGTCGCCCACGACGACCGCGCGCTTCACGGCGTGCGAGACGGCGCGCGTGTGGCGGACCATCGAGTCCATCGTGGCGGAGAGCGTGTTCGCCTCGCCGTAGACCGCCATCTCGACGGAGTCGCCGACGAGCAGCACGTCGACGCCGGCGGCGTCGAGGAGAGCCGCGGACGGGGCGTCGTAGGCCGTCAGCATCGCGATCTTTTCGCCACCTTTGGCGGCGACGAGCAGGGGGACGGTGAGAGGGGAGATTTCCGAGAGAGCCGGCATGTCGCGCTCCTTTCCTCTCGGTCGACGTCCCGAAATTCCGGGATCGCCGCCGATAAGGGCGTCGACTCAATTATAACCAACGCTCCGGCGCGGGCTCCGTTGCAGCGGACGCGCTTCCGCGCGCCGCTGAACTTGCACCGCGAAATGACGCCGGGAGCCGAGTTATCCGCTGCTTGCGGGGATGTAGTACTGCATCCCCTTCTTGGCGCGGCGGATCTGTGTGACGAGGTCGTCGAAGTCGGCGGCGCGGTTCACGAAGTCGATCTCGTTCGTGTCCACGACTAGGAGCGGGGTCTCGTCGTAGTGGTAGAAGTAGTAGTTGTAGGCCTCGATCAGCTGCGCCACGTACTCGGGCGTGATCCCCTTCTCGATCGAGCGCGATGCCTTCTTGATCCGCTTCATGCAGGTTTCGAGTGACCCCTGCAGAAAGATGACGAGGTCGGGCTTCGCCACCGATTCCGCGAGGAGTCCGTACAGCCGGTCGTAGATGAGGAGCTCCGAGTCGTCGAGGTTCAGGTACGCGAAGATCTTGTCCTTCGGGAAGTGGTAGTCGGCGACGACGAGGGTCGTGAAGAGGTCGATCTGCGCGATCTCGCGCTGCTGCTGGTAGCGAGAAAGGAGAAAGAAGAGCTGCGTCTGGAAGGCGGAGCCCTTCTTCTTCTTGTAGAAGTCGCCCAGGAACGGGTTGTCGACGTCCTCGAGGATCTTCGTGCCGTGAAAGCGGCGCGCGAGCATGTCGCAGAGCGACGTCTTTCCGACGCCGATCGGGCCGTCCACGGCGACGTGCCGGAGGGTCAGGTCTCCTTCGGACGGGATCGGCATCGGCGCGGATTGTAAACGGTAGCCGGAAGCCGGCAGCCGGGAGCACGGACGGGATTTACCTCATCAACACGTCGGCGATGCCGCACGCGGCGAGTGCAACCGACACGAATCCGTTCGCAGTGAAGAACGCGGCGTTGATCCGCGAGAGATCTCCCGGCCGCACGATGGCGTGTTGATAGACGAGCGCCGCGGCGGTGACGGCTATCCCGGCCGCGAAGAGCGAGCCACCCCCGATCGCGCGCCAGAACACCACGAGCAGAGCGACCATGACCCCGTGAAAGAGCGCCGAGATCGCGAGCGCGGCTCCCGCCCCGACCCGGGCCGGAATCGAGTGAATTCCGGCGAGGCGGTCGTGCTCTTCGTCCTGGAG
>JBKPMI010000380.1:0-3334 GCA_046732075.1 Acidobacteriota bacterium
GCGTCCGCCAGGTCTTCCGGAGCCATCGGACCGACATCGATGTGCAGGTCTCGGAGGTCCTGGTCGGTGGGGATCTCGCCTGCGTCCGGGGGGCATTCACGGTAACGCTCCTCCCCCGCGAAGGGGGTTCGCCGGTTTCCATCGCCCGCCGATACCTCGAGGTCTGGCGAAACGAGGACGGGGCGTGGCGCGTCATCCGAACGATGGACAATGAACCGTAGCTCGAGGAGAAGGCGATCATGAGTGAGATCCACGGAACCCGTCTCCCCTTCCTCGTCCGGCTCGCCGTGGCCCTCACGCTCTTGAACAGCTGGGTGCTGTTCGAGGAGGTCGTCGTCGACCGGCTCGGCTGGTGGCGATACATGCCGTGCTATCGCGTCGGGCAGTTCTGCGAGTGGGACGTCGCGGCGATCCTCGTGATCGCGTTCGTAACCTTCGTCGGTTTTGCGGAGAATCGCGCTGCGCTCCTCGCCCGGGTTCGAGGCTTCTGTGCGGGCGCCGGGTGCCGCCGGTGCGGAAGGGCAGCCTCATGACGAACCCGATCGACGTCGTCTCGACCGCCAGTGCGCCGAAGGCCATCGGACCGTACTCCCAGGGAATCCGCGCCGGAGGGTTCGTCTTCTGCGCCGGCCAGGCGGCTTTGGATCCGGCCACCGGCAGGATGGTCGCGGGCGGAATCCGAGAGCAGACCCGCCAGGTGTTTCGCAATCTCCAGGCCGTCCTGGAGGCCGCGGGAAGCGGGCTCGATCGCGTGGTGAAGGTCACGGTCTTCCTGGCGGACTGGAAGGACTTCCGGGAAATGAACGAGACTTACGCGGAGTTCTTCCCGACCGACCACCCGCCGGCGCGATCGACCGTCCAGGGCGAGCGGTGGCCCGCGGGTTCCCTGCTCGCCGCGGAAGCGATCGCGCTCGCATAAATCGAGGAGTCCGCCATGTGCCGAAACATCAAAACGCTCTTCAACTTCGAGCCGCCCGCCACCGAGGACGAGATCCGGGCATCCGCGCTGCAGTTCGTCCGGAAGCTTTCCGGATTCAACAGTCCGTCGAAGGCGAACCAGGCCGCTTTCGACCGCGCGGTGGACGAGGTCTCCGACGCGGCGCGAGTCCTGATCGACTCGCTCGTCACCACGGCGGATCCGCGCGACCGCGAAGTCGAGGCGGCCCGGGCGCGCGCCCGGTCGCTCGAGCGCTTCGGACCGCGCGCCTGACGCGTCCGTCCGGGGTAACCTCCGCCGCCGTGTTACGGAAAACGGGCGCGACGCTGTTCGTCCTGCTCGCCCTCACGGGCTGTACGACCGCTCCGGGCCACCTGACGAATGCGCCGTCTTCGGCATCGGTCCCGAAAGCACGCGGGATGCGCGGCGGAGTCTTCGTCTCGGACGCTCTCCCGCCGCTCCGTCTCACGACCGGGCCGGGTCTCGCGTACGTCGGCTCCCACCCGTTCCGCATCGGCGCGACCGCCGAGGGGGAGCGGCACGTGTTCGCGGACGCCGCGGGCGGCCGCGTTCGCCGCCTGCTGGTGCTGCAGTTCGAGAGCATCCTGCCGGCGAGCACGGAGGAGTACCGGTACCGGATCACCAATCCTGTGACGCTCGGCGGCGTCCCCTACCGGCACAGCGTCCACTTCTACCGGACGTCGGAATCGGTCCGGGAGAGCCCGGACGGCGAGCTCGCGCTCACCGTCGAGTTCCTGCGCCAGCATGGGCTCACGCTTCCGGATGAGCAGGCGATGGATCGGTATGCCCGCGTGATCGGCGCGGACCGGAGGCACGAGCTCCTGATCTTCTACCACGAGAGCCTCGAGGACTGGGGAAAGGGCCGCGTCGCGGAGCTCGCGGTCGACGGGACCCCGCGCCCGGAGGCTGCGGATCTCGTTCGCGCGTTCGTCGAGCGCTCCTCGAAGAGCTTCACGATCGAGGAGTAGCGGACCGGGTCAGATCCCCGTTGCCTCCTGTCGGAAAGAGTCGTACCGTCCTCTCCAGGACCAACGATCTCGTTGCGGCGTCCGTCCGCACGAACCGATTCGAAAAGGAGGTAGATGTGAAACTCCGCCCCGCCACCGCGGCCACCACGCTTCTGGCACTCGTCCTGGCGTCACCCTTGGCGGGCCAGGCGAAGCAGGCCGGCGACGACGCCCGAAAGAAAGCGACCGTTGCCACGCAGAAGAGGATCAATCACTACTTCCACGACGCCGTCTTTCCGAAGTTGAAGCCCTGCTGGGATCGCCTCGCGGGTAAGGGATCGATCGAGATCAAATACCTCTACGCGGACAACGGAAAGGGAGGCTGGGGGCTCAAGACGATCCCGGGACGGAAGTCCGACCTGGCGAAAGGTCCGGAGGACGCGGCCGTGTCATGCATGCAGAAGGCCGTGGCCGGAACCTCGTTTCCGCGGGAGAGCGGCGAGAAGGGCAAATCCTTCCTCGTCAGCTGGGTCTGGCCGGTTCCGCTCCCGCCGGACGCCGAGCAGCAGATGGCGAGAATGTGGGGCTCGAGCGGAGGCGAAGGCGGCGGATGCGACGGCCACGGGGCGTCGGCCCGTTGTGTGACCTGCTCCGGCTCCCCGCTCAGCTGTGTTTACGTCTGCGTCGGCAGCGACAGCTGCGAGGTCCAGGCCACGAAACCCGGCGGGTTCGACAGCATCTGCTCCGAAGGAGGCAAGTGCGCCTCGGGAGGGTTGTTCGGCCTCGTCGGGACGACAGTGATCTACTAGCGGCGACTGTTACCAAGGTACCGAGGTACCACTCGCGCCGCGGGATCAGAAGCTCTTCAGGAAGTCCGCGTTCGTGGGGAACTTCGAGAGCCGTCCCTGCACGAGCTCCATCGCCTGGACCTTGTCCACCGCAGCGAGGGCCCGGCGCAGTTTGACGATCTTCGGCAGCTCCTCGGGGTTGTAGAGCTTCTCTTCCTTGCGCGTTCCGGACTGCGGGATGTTGATGCACGGGAAGATCCGGCGGTTGAAGAGGTCGCGGTCGAGAAGGATCTCCGTGTTCCCGGTGCCCTTGAACTCCTGGAAGATGATCTCGTCCATCCGCGATCCCGTGTCGATGAGCGCGGTCGCGATGATCGTCAGCGAGCCGCCCCCCTCGGCATTGCGCGCGGCGCCGAAGAACCGGCGCGGCTTCTCCATCGTCCGGGCGTCGATGCCGCCCGAGAGGATCTTGCCGCCCCCCTTCTGCATGTGGTTGTACGCCCGGGCCATGCGCGTGATCGAGTCCAGGAAGATGATCGCGTGCTTGCCGCACTCGATCATCCGCCGGGCCCGCTCCGCCACGATCTCGGCGACCGCGATGTGGTTCTCGGCGGAGAGGTCGGCGGAGGAGGCGATGACTT
>JBKPMI010000381.1:0-3682 GCA_046732075.1 Acidobacteriota bacterium
AATCGGACCAGCCGCCGGTCGCGAAACGCCGTCGCCTCCTTCGAGAGGTCTTCGATGATCGAGTTCCCGATCGTGAAGACCTGCCCCTGGCGGCTCGCGTAGACCGCGTTCCCGTCCGTGCGCGTGGAGCCGATGTCGAGCGTGTTCTTCGCGCCCTTCGCGTCGGTCAACGTCACCCGGAACACCGGCGGGGCGAGGCCCAGGGCCGACGGGTCTCCCGCAACCGACTTCGAAAGGAATTCCGTCACGCGGAGGGACGAGAGGTCGCCGGCGAGCCGGTCCGTGACGTCGCGGTCCGCGAGGTCCGCGATCGGCTCCTCGATCCACCAGATCCCCTGCTTGCGCGCCAGGCGCAGCTTCCCGCGGCCTCGGACGACCTCGATTCCCGCGACGTCGGCCGAATTGCCGCCGAAGACGTCCTTGCTCCGGAAGTCGTCCGCTCCCTTGCGAACCGCGGCCGCCAGGCTCGAGGGCACGAACAGAATCTGGGGGCTGCCGGCCTGCCGGGCCGCAGTCAGATCGGTTCCCGGGATGTCGAGTCCCAGCTCCAGCGTGCGTGACAGCTTCTTCGCCGGAGCGGCAGCCTCGGTCCAACCGAACGTCGCCTTCGCTCCCGGTTTCGCGAGCCCGTAATCTTCGGGGCGCGCACCCGCGGGCGACTCGCCCGCCGGCTTTTTCAGGTCGGCGAGTTGGCGGGCCAGGTCCGACGCCGCGGACGTATCCGCTGGATAGGCGTCGGGTCGCGCGAGTCGCCAGACGTCGCCGGTCTTGTCGAGCTCCAGGGTTTCGCCCCCGTGCTCCAGGACGATCTTGTCGACGCGGTCCTCCGGAAGATCCCAGTACATCTCCCCCTTCTCCGCGAGCTCGGCGGTCGTCGGCATCTTGCGTTCGTAAAAGAAGATGAACGCGAAGAGGAGGATGACCACCCCGGTCAGGATCAGGAGCTTTCGCGCGGACATGGCGGGGTCAGTCGCGGCGGCGGTACCAGACCCAGACGCCCAGGACGACCGCCAGGAGAGGCATTCCGAGCACCGAGAACAGGCCGATCCGCTGCACCTGCGACCGCGTCAGCGAGAGCGACGCCTGCTCCATCGTCTTGGGCGCGATCCCCATCCGCTTGCTGGCGCCGGTGAGCCAGTGAATCGAGTTGAGGAAAAGGTTGGCGTTGCCGCTGTTCGAGAGCCCTTCGGCCGACACGAAGCGGGAGTTCCCGATGATGACCAGCCTCGCCTTCTTCGCGGGCGCCTTCTCCTCGTCGCCGGATCCGGAAGCGACCGCCAGCGACACGGGACCGGGCGTGTCCGCGGGGTCCTTCTTCACCTGCTCCTCGAGGTTCGCGAGCGACGTCTCCCCCCAGCCGTCCGGCGTCGTCTCCAGAAGATTGGTCACCGTCGTCCCCGGGGGCGCCGGGTCCGCCTTCGAGACGGACCGCGCGAGCGGCAGGATCACCGGAACGCCCTCCTCCGAGAGCGAACGGACGATCGGGTGATTTCCGTAGTGATTGGCGAAGACGGTCTCGGCGCCCACCAGCGGCAGCGCGTTCGAGGGGTCGATGACGATGTCGTTGCCGAGCTTCACGCCGTTCGCGGCGAGGAGCTTTCCCAGGCCGAGGTCCGGCGCCGGACCGCCGGGAGCAGGAAGGACCGGGTCGAGCATCAGGAGCACGTGCCCGCCGCCCGCGAGGTACTTCTCGAGAGCGCCCGCCTCCGGCTCGAGAAACGCGGTGCGCGGCCCGGCGACGACGATCGCGTCGGCGTCCGCCGGAATCGCGTCCTTGCCGAACGACTCCCACTTTGCCGCCGTCAGGTTGTCCCGTTCCAGCAGCTGCTTCACGTCGGCGAGCCCACGGCCCCGCTCGCCCGAGTCGAGCGACGCCTCCCCGTGTCCCGAGGAGAAGTAGACGTGCGGCGTCCTGTCCTCGGTCACCGCCACGAGAGCCGCGGTGAACGCCTCTTCCCCCTTGAAGGCCTTGATCTCGGGAGCGCCGCCGCCATTCTGCATGCCGGTGTAGTCGAGTTCGGCGAGCTTGTCCTCCTCGACGTACTTCTTCCGGTCCCCCGAGCGGAAGACCACGGTGTTCAGGCGAATTCCGCCGAACTCCCGGGCGACCGCCTCCGCGCGGGCGCGGTTCCGTTTGGGGTCGAGTTCCTCGACCTCGATCTTCGGGGAGAGGGCGCGGTAGCGGCTCAGGAGCTCCGATACCGGAGTGTAGAGCCGCGAATCCCGATCGAGGAACGCGGTGATGCGGACCGGCTTCGTGAGGCCCGCGACGAGCTTCCGCGTGGTCGTCGAGAGGCTGTAGATGTGCGTCTTCGTCCAGTCGCCGCGCAGCCAGTGCCGCGACCCCAGCCAGTTGATCCCGATGAGCATCGCAACCGCCAGCGCGATGGCGGCTGTGGAGGTTCCGGCGCGCGCTGCGGCCCCCCGGTTCACGGGTTCTCCTTCTTGGCCGAGAGCATCACCGTCGTGAGGAAGAGAAAGAACGCCGTCGCCGACAGGTAGTACACGAGGCGGCGCGAGTCGACGACACCTCGCGAGAACTCCTCCATGTGGTCCCACAGGTTGAAGTACCCGAGGGTGTCCCGTTTCCCGGGGTCGTTCGACAGCGATTCGAGGAGACCCGCCGAGAAGACCGGTATGAGCATCGCGAACGCCAGGATGGCCGCGACGATCTGGTTCTTCGTGAGAATCGAAGCGAACGTCCCGATCGACAGGAAGTACGCGCCGATCAGGGCAATCGCCAGGTACCCGGCGGCCACGGGGCCGAGGTCGATGGGCGTCTGGGACCGCAGGATCAGGACGTAGACGAGCGTGGGCGCCCAGAGCGTCAGGAAGAATCCGAGCGCCGCCGTGAACTTGCCGAGCACCACCGTCGCCTCGGACACGGGCGAGGTCAGGAGCGTCTCGAGCGTTCCGCTCTTTCTCTCCTCCGGGAAGAGGCGCATGGTCAGGATCGGCACCACGAAGAGGTTGAAGATCCAGAAGTACGTGTTCGTGAAGAGGAAGGGCAGTGCCTGTCCCTTCGGCGCGCCCGGCGTGTTCAGGAAGGCGACGATCGCCGAGAAGATCATCCCGTTCATGAGGAGAAAGGCGGCGAGGATCACGTAGGCGAGCGGCGAGAAGAAATACGCGCGCCACTCGCGGCCCGCGATCGCGAGGAACTTTCTCACTGCACGGCCTCGGCGGCCGGAGGAGCGGACTCCGCCTGCGGACTCGCGTCCTCGTGCCGCATGAGCTGCACGAACACGTCCTCGATGGATAGCCGCTCGCGCGCGAGCTCGCGCAGCGTCCAGCCGTGCGTGACCGCCGCCCGGAAGATCTGCTCGCGGGGATCGGCGTCCGTCGCGCACTCCAGGCGGATGCGCGTCTCGTCCGCATCGGATTCCTGCGACACCGAGATCACGCCCGGGAGGCTCGCGAGAGCCTCCCGCGCGTCGACGTTCCCGGAAAAAGAGACCCGCACGATCGGAGACCCGGCCATCCGGCTCCGGAGCTCCGCTGCCGTGCCCTCGGCGACGATGCGGCCGCGGTCGATGATCAGGACGCGGTCGCAGACCGCGTCGACTTCCGAAAGGATGTGCGTCGAGAGGAGGACGGCCCTCTCTTTCCCGAGACTCCGGATCGTCTCCCGGATCCGGATGATCTGCACCGGGTCGAGTCCGACGGTCGGCTCGTCCAGGAC
>JBKPMI010000382.1:0-4642 GCA_046732075.1 Acidobacteriota bacterium
ATGCATGGCCGCGCAGAAGAGCACGTAGGCGGCGAGAACCCCGCCTCCGATCGTCGAGATGAGCCGGCCCTTCGGGCGGAAAATCGTCGCGGCGAGCAGGGTGATCGAAACGATGCCGGTGAAGAACGGGTCCAGGATAAAGACCCAGTCGAGAGCGTAACGCCGCCGCGAAAAAGGAATCCAGAACATGATCCCGAACGAGGTTATCCAGTCGAAGACGATGTGGCTCAGTATCCCGAGGGCCGCGAAGAGGAAGAGCACCCGGATCCGCACGTGGTGGGCGTACCGGTAGAGGAACCGGGCGAGGACCGCCAGGACGAGCGCGAAGACCGGGAGCATCAGGAACGTATGCGTCCAGCCGCGGTGCCCCCGGAGGTAGGCGATCCGGCCATGGAGGAAGAAGAGGTCCAGGTCCGGAAGCATCCCTCCGACGAGCCCCAGGACGAGCGCGGCCCGGGCGGCCGCGCGATCGGTCAGGCTGCGGGCGAGGATCGAGCCCGCGATCCCGTGCGTGACCGTATCCATCGGCGTGAGAAGCTATCAGGACGGTTCGGAATCAGCCATCCATGACCGACCAGTTGCTCGAAGGCAAGGTTGCGTTGATCACCGGCGCTTCCTCCGGCACCGGAAGGGCCTTTGCGGCCGCGCTCGCCCGCGCCGGAGTCAAGGTCTTCCTGGTCGCGCGCCGCGAGGAAAAGCTCCGCGAGGTCGTGGAGGAAATCTCGAAGGCCGGCGGCGAGGCCGCGTACCACGTCGCGGACGTCCGCGTGGCTCCCTCCCTGTTCGACCTCGTCGACGTTCTGCTGGCGCGCTACAAACGCCTGGACGTCCTCATCAACAACGCCGGCCTGGGCTACCGCGCGCCGCTCCTGGAACTGAAGCGCACCGAGATCCTGGAAATGCTGGAGACCGACCTCCACGCCCCCATCCTCCTCTGCCAGGCGGCGTTGACCGCACTGCTCAAGAGCGCGCCCTCGGACATCGTCAACATCTGCTCGATGGCGGGCCTCGAGGGCTACGCGGAGGGCAACGTGTACTGCGCCGCGAAGGCGGGCCTGGTGGGATTCACCCGCGCGCTGGCCCAGGAGCTGAAGCCCGCCGGAGTTCGCGTGACCGCGATCTGCTCGGGCTCGACCGACACCGAGTTCTTCGACCGGTTCCGGCCGACGCTCGAGCCCGAGCGCCGGCTTTCGACCGAGGACTCGGTCCGCGCCCTCCTCTACGTGCTGACGTCCCCCCCGAACGTCCTGCACGGCGAAATCGTCCTTCGACCGCGGGTCGTGTAGCCGGCGGGTCTCCTCGGCGGCAGCGGGACCTCCGTATAATCGACGGGTCGTCATGCGCTCCGTTCTCCTCGTGGACAATCGGGGACTCTTCGGCGAAGTCGTGCGCGCGATCAAACGCCGCACCAATTGCCGCATCCTGACGGCTACGAACGGCACGGACGCACTGACGCTGGCCCGCCGCGAAAAGCCGGACCTCATCTTCCTGGACGCCGAGATGGAGGGGATGACCGGTGTCGACGTCTGCCGCGTGCTCAAGGCCGACAAGCAGTCGTCGCAGCGGCCGATCGTACTCGTCGGCGGCGGCGACAAGGATCGGCAGGAGGGCAAGCGCGCCGGGGCCGACGCTTTCCTGGACTCCGACTTCGCCGAGGAGGATTTCTTCGAGACGCTCCGGAGGCACCTGAACGTCTTCGCCCGCGACGCCGCCCGCGCCGCGGTCACCTGGTCGATCACTTTCTGGCGCGACGGGGTCCAGCACGAGGGCACGATCCGGGACCTCTCTCGGGGTGGATTCTTCGTGCGCACGGCGGTCGATCAGCCGATCGGCGCGCGGATGGAGATCGCCTTCCACACGCCGGTCGAGAATCCGACGCGGACCGTGGTGGGAGAAGCAATCGTCGTGCGGATCGGGCAGGACCCGGACAAGGGCTTGGGCTGCCGGTTCTTCCAGCTGTCGTCGACCTCCCGGGCGAACCTCGAGGAGTGCCTCCGGCTCCTCTCGCCGGAGATGGCGGCGTCTTAGGGCGTCGTCGCCGCGCCCAGGTCCACGAGCTCGATTCCGGCGTCGCGCGCGACGGCCAGGGACTTCTGATCCCGGTAGAACTCGCCGTAGTAGACGCGCGAAATCCCGGCGTTCGCGATCAACTTGAAGCACGGCCAGCACGGGCTCGCCGTGGTGTAGAGCTCGGCTCCGGCGATCGCGACGCCGTTGCGCGCCGCCTGGATGATGGCGTTCGCCTCGGCGTGGACGGTCGAAACGCAGTGATCCTCTTCGATCACGCAACCGACGTCGTCGCAGTGCGGGAGACCCCGGATCGATCCGTTGTAACCGGTCGAGAGGATCGTGCGATCGCGCGCGATCACGGCGCCGACCTTCTTGCGCGGGCACGTCGACCGCGTCGAGACCTGCCGCGCGATGTTCATGAAGTACGTGTGCCAGTCGACTCGATCTGCCATGCCGGCGCGGATTATGCCGGAAGGCGGCTGTGTCACAATCCCCGGTCTCATGGCACTCGAGCGTCGCGTCGTGGTGACGGGTCTCGGCGCCGTCACCTCGATCGGGACGACGGTGTCCGAATTCTGGAACAACCTCCTCGCGGGAGTGTGCGGAATCCGTCCGCTTTCGCTGTTCGACGCCTCGACCTACCGGACACAGACGGCCGGTGAAGTCTCCGAGATCCCGGACGGTTTCCTCTCCCCCGCCGAGAAGCGCCGCATGTCCCGCGCCGATCGGATGGGACTCGTCGCGGCCGAGGAGGCCCTCTCCCAGTCCGGGCTGGACATCGGGGCCGAGGATCCGACCCGGATCGGCGTGATCCTCGGGGGCGGCACGTCCGGCCTGCTCGACTCCGAACAGGTCTACGCGACGTGGCTCCGCGGTGGGCGGGGACGCGCGTCCCGCGTGCTGAACCACCTCCCCGACGCGATTACGGACCGCGTCGCCCAGCGCTTCGGCCTGGAGGGCCTGAAATCCACGATCACGACCGCGTGCTCGTCGGCGGCCAACGCGATGGGCTATGCGTACGACGCCGTGGCCGCGGGGCTGGCCGACGTCATGGTGACCGGCGGTTCGGATGTCCTCGCGCGATTGACCTACGGCGGGTTCAACTCGCTGCGGTCGGTGGATCCGGACCCGTGCCGGCCGTTCGACCGGGAACGGCGCGGGCTCTCCATCGGCGAAGCCGCGGGAATCCTCGTCTTCGAGGAGGAGGAGCGGGCCCGGCGGAGGGGGGCCCCGATCCTGGCGGAGTTCCTGGGATACGGCGTGACGTCGGACGCCTTCCACATGACGGCGCCGGACCCCTCCGGAACGGCCGGCGCCCGGACCGTCCGCGCCGCGCTCGACGCGGCGGGAAGGAACCCCGGCGACGTCGACTACGTCAACGCGCACGGCACCGCGACCGCGCAGAACGACTCGGCCGAGACCGCGGCGCTGAAGGCGGCGCTCGGAGACCGCGCGCGCGAGATCCCGGTCTCGTCGATCAAGTCGATGATCGGACACTGTCTCTGCGCCTCGGGAGCCATCGAGGCGGTCGCCACGGTCCAGACGGTCCGCGAGGGGCGCGTTCCTCCCACCATCCACTACGAGAACCCGGATCCGGCTTGCGACCTCGATTACGTGCCGAACGAGTCGCGGGAGGTCCCGGTCCGGGTGGCGCTCTCGAACTCGTTCGCGTTCGGCGGCAACAGCTCGGTCGTCGTCATCGGACGCTATTCCTGACGCCTTGAGCCGTCCCTGGATCACGGGCGCCGGTGCGGTCTCGGCGCTCGGCCGGACTTCCGAAGAGTTCTACCGGCGACTTCTCGCCGGTGAGAGCGCGATCCGACCGTTCACGGCCGACGAACGGGGGCCGCTCCAGGCGACGCACGTCGCCCGGTACGACTCCTTCACCCCCTCTCCCGAGATTCCGGCCATGAAGGCGCGACGCTTCGACCGCGGCAGCCAGTTCGCGATCCTCGCCTGCTCGCAGGCGATCGCGGAGGCGGGCTTCCCCGTGGCGCAGGATCCGGAGGCGATCGGTATCGCGCTCGGCACCGGTTCCGCGGGCGCCGGCGCGCTGACCGAGTTCCTGCGGGTGCTGCTCACGGAGTCACCCGAGGCCGCGCCCCCCTTTCACTTCCCGAACACCGTCGCGAACGCTCCCGCATCGCAGGTCTCGATCGAGCTCAAGCTCTACGGGCCGAACGTCACCATCACGCAGAAAGACCCGTCCGGACTGAACGCGCTCCTCTTCGCCTCGCTCGCGCTCTCCTCGGGGAGAGCCGCGGCCATGCTCGCGGGGGCGGTCGACGAGTGGAACCCGGTCTACGCCCGCGGCTTCGACCGGGTCGGCGCGCTGCGCGGGGAGGAGCGGGAGTCGGGCATCGTGCAGGGCGAGGGAGGGTTCGCGGTGCTTCTCGAGGAAGGCGGACGCGCGGAAGCGCGCGGCGCCCGGCCGCTCGCCCGCCTCGCGGGCATCGGGACCGCGGGAGTTCCGGGGGAGCCGTACCGGTTCGCGCCCGATCCCGCCGCGATCGAGCGCGCGATCCGCGGCGCGCTCTCGGAAGCCGGCGCCGCGCCGTCGGACGTCCATCTCTGGTTCCCTTCGCGCAACGGCGTCGTGGACATGGACCGTGCCTGTCTCTTATACACAACT
>JBKPMI010000383.1:0-3540 GCA_046732075.1 Acidobacteriota bacterium
CCGATACACTGCGCCGCCCGAATCGGCGCCGCGCCCAGGTAGCTCAGTTGGTAGAGCAAGGGACTGAAAATCCCTGTGTCGGCGGTTCAATTCCGTCCCTGGGCACCACGTTTTCCCCGCTCCCGAGGGGAATTTCGCGCACCCCGCGGCCGGTTTTCCGGACATCACCCGATCGGAGGTCGATTTTGGTTTCTCTCGCTCCCATGGTTCTCTTCGCGGCTCTCGCGCTGCCGCCGCCGCCGACCACGCCGGCCCCGCAGCCGGCCGCTCCCGCTCGGCCGGCGACCCCGGATTCCGCCGCCCCGATGTCCTCGGAAGCCGCGCTCGGCCCGGGGAAGGTCCTCTGGGCGACGAGCGCCGATGAAGCCATCCAGCGCGCCGCCAAGGAAAACAAGTTCGTGTTCCTGGAGTTCGTCCGGAAGGAATGCGGCAATTGCAAGCGGATGGACGGGCTCCTCTACCCGGCTTTCGACTTCGAGGCCCTGCTCGTCCCGATGGTCCCGGTGAAGGTCGACCTCGACTCGCCGATCGGCCGGGAGTACGCCGACCGCTACAACGTGGATGAAGCGCCGGCGATCCTGATCACCACGCCCGAGGGACGGCTCGTTTTCCTGATGGCGGGCTTCTTCAACCAGGGCGACTTCTTCCGAAACGCCGGCACGGCCGTCGAGGGCTACCGCAAGTTCGCGAAGGTGGTCGACTCCCAGAACATCGGGAAGCTGACCGCGAAGGAAGCGCTCGAGACCGGGACCGAGCTCTATCGCCGTTCGGATCCGGCTGCCGCGCTCCCCCGCCTGAAGCGCGCGACCTCGGCGCCGGGCGCCACGGTGCCGCAGCGCGAGGATGCGCTCGAGCTCCTCGCGGCGGTCCAGCTCGACCTCTCGCAGCCCGGCTCCGCGCGGCAGACGATCGAGCAGCTCCTCGCGACCACGAAAGACAAGCCGCGCCGCGAGCGCGCCGAGATCTTCCGGGCGCAGATTCCGCTCGCCGAGAACCGGCCGGCCGAAGCGCTCCTCCTCTTCCACAAGTTCCAGAAGGACCACCCCACTTCTCCGCACATCCAGCGCGTCAACGACCTCGTGCAGCGGCTGGAGGAGCGCACCCGCACCCAATGAGGCGGCTCGGGGCGGCGCTCGTCCTCGCAGCACTCGCGACGGCGCTCCGGGCGCAGGCGCCGGAGCCCGGCTCGGCGTCGGCGCGCCCGACGATCCTCACGCTCGCGCCGCGGTTGACCGCCGGCCCGTCGCCGGGCGGAGGCGTCCTCCGGCTGACGGCGACGATCGCCTCCGGCTGGCACGTCAACAGCCATCGCCCGTCCGAGGAGTACCTGATCGCCACGACCGCCCACCTGGACCCGATCGCCGGCGTCACGTTCGGCGAGCCGGTCTACCCGGCCGGCGTCCCGAAGAAGTTCGCCTTCTCGGAGTCGCCGCTCTCGGTGTACGAGGGTTCGTTCGCGATCGACGTGCCGGTCCTCTGGAACGCGCAGAGTCCCCCGGCGGCGGTCTCCGGCCGGGTGGAATACCAGGCGTGCAACGACAAGAGCTGCCTCGCGCCCGCGTCCGTCGGGTTCCGCGCGGAGGGCCCGGAGGGATTGGCGGCTTCCCCGGGCAGCGGCACCGGGGGCACCGGCGCGGTCCCTCTCAATGCCGGGGCGGCCGCCGCGGGGAAGACCGCGGCCGCCGGCGCTTCGCGCGACTTCGGCGACATGCTCGAACGCCACGGCATGCTGCTCGTCCTTCTCTCGATCTTCCTGGGCGGACTGGCGCTCAACCTGACGCCGTGCGTCTACCCGGTCATCCCGCTCACCGTGGGCTACTTCGGAAACCAGAGCTCGGGCTCGCGCGGGAGGCAGTTCGCTCTCGCCGGTCTCTACGTCCTCGGCATGGCCACGATGTACTCGGTGCTGGGCGTGGCGGCCGCGCTGTCCGGCCGTCTCTTCGGATCGATGCTCCAGAACCCGTGGGTGCTCGGCGCAATCGCCGCAGCGCTCGTGGCGATGGCCCTCTCGATGTTCGGCGTGTGGGAAATCCGCATGCCGACCGCGCTCATGAATCGCGCCGGAGCTCGCGCCGGGGCGGCGGGAGCATTCGGGATGGGCCTCTTCGTGGGCATCGTGGCGGCACCCTGCGTGGGCGGATTCATCGTCGGCCTGCTCGCATTCGTCGCGGCGCGGCAGGACGCGTTCCTCGGTTTCCTCTTCTTCTTCACGCTCTCGATCGGCCTCGGCCTCCCCTACCTGTTCCTCGCGGCGTACTCCGGTCGCATCACCCGGCTACCGCGCGCGGGCGAGTGGATGGACGGGGTCAAGAAGGTCTTCGGCTGGGTGCTCCTCGCCATGGCCGCCTACTTCCTGCGGAGCGTGCTGCCGCAGCCCTTCGGGCGGTGGATCCTCCCCGCGGTTCTCGTCATCGGCGCGATCGCCATCCTCGTCACCCGTCTCGGCCTGAAGTGGCCGGTCAAGGCGGGAGCGGCCGCGGTGCTGGTCGCGATCGCGATCTTCTTCGTCCCGCGGGAGCTCCAGGGCTGGCAGCCCTATGCCCCCGCGGCTGTCGGCGCCGGAAGGCCGGCGGTGATCGACTTCGCCGCGGAGTGGTGCCTCCCCTGCCTCGAGCTCGAGAAGAAGACGTTCTCCGATCCTCGCGTGCGCGAGGCTCTCGCCCGCCGCACGCTCCTGAAAGCCGACATGACGAAGATCGCCTCGCCGGAGTCGATCGCGTTGTCCGAGCGCTACGGAATTCTGGGCGTCCCGACGGTGATCTTCCTCGACGCCAACGGCAAGGAGCGGCAGGACCTCCGCCTCGTGGGATTCGAGAACGCGGACCGGTTCCTGGAGAGGCTGGCGAAGGCTCCCTAGGGAGGGCCCTCCGGCACGCCCGGGAGCCTGCCGAGCTTCCTCAGGGCCTCCTTGGCCGCCTTTCGCTGGGCGTCGCGCTTGGACGACCCCCGGCCCCGCGAGAACGCGGCGCCGTCCCAGGACAGCTCGACGAGGAAGGCCTTCTCGTGGTCGGGCCCGAACTCCTCGATGACCCGGTAGTCCGGCAGCGGCAGCCCGAGGGACTGGGCGGTCTCCTGGAGCGCCGTCTTGTAGTCATGGAAGGACAGGTCGCCCACGTCGATTCCGGCGATCTCGGGTCCGAACGTCCGGCGCACGAACTCCGCCGCCCCGTTCAGGCCGCCGTCCAGGTAGATCGCGGCGATCAGCGCCTCGAACGCGTCCGCGATGAGCGAGAGCTTCTCGGCGCCGCCGGAGCGCGCCTCCCCCGCCCCCATGCGGAGGAACCGCCCGATCCCCATCTCCCGCCCCTTGCCCGCGAGCGTCGCGGCGGAGACGAGGTGGGCCTTGATCTTGGAGAGCGCGCCCTCCTGGAGGTCCGGAAAGAAGTGGTAGATGTGCTCCCCGATCACGAAGCCGAGGACGGCGTCTCCTAAGAACTCCATCCGCTCGTTGTTCGGCGAACGGGCCTCCCGGTGCTCGTTGGTGAACGACTTGTGGGTGAGAGCGCGCTCGAGGAGTCCCGGATCCCGGAACTCGTACTC
>JBKPMI010000384.1:0-4009 GCA_046732075.1 Acidobacteriota bacterium
TCGCCCAGGCGGACCAGTTCCTTTTCGCCGCACTGCGGGGACTCGCCACCGAAGAGCGGATCGCGCTTGGCGTTCAGGCGCGAGAGGCGCACCCCCGCCGACTCCAGGAACGCGTCCAGGAATCCGACGGACGTCCCGAAGCGGAAGTCGAGCGAGAAGTGGGGGTCGCCGCGCGCGACGTCCGCGGCGCGCACCTTGGCGCCCAGGTCCGCGAGGTACGGAGGGGCCGGGTCGAACGAGGCGACCGGCGCGGTGTCCGCGGGAGACGGTACCTCCGCCATGGAGGCCACCTGCCCCTCGATCCGCGAGGTCAGCTCCGGAAGCGCGGGAGCGCCGTCGCTCGTGGAAAACTTGATCCCGAGGTACCGTGGCGGGTTGTGACTCGCGGTGAAGTTGACGCCTCCGGCCGCCTTGCGCCGGCGGATCTCGAACGAGAGCGTGGGCGTGGGGACGGGACGCGTGGAGACCTCCGCCGCAAACCCCTCGCGGGTGAGGATCCGCGCGGCCTCGGCCGCGAAGCGCTCGGCGAGGAACCGGGTGTCGTACCCGACCAGCACGAGGCTGCCGCGGTGACCGTCCTCCGCGAGCACCCGCGCGATCCCGGTGACGACGCGACGCGCGTTCGCAAACGTGAACTCCTCGGCGATCACCGCGCGCCAGCCCGACGTCCCGAAACGGATCGCCGTCATGCGGCGGCCAAGCTAACACGCGCCGCCGGACTTCTCGCGAGCCTGTTCGCGACGGGCACCGCCGGCTGCGCGTGGGGGACCGGGACCTCCGACGTGCCGGAAGGCCCGGCCCTCGCGATCGTGGCGCCCGCCCTCGCCTCTCCCGTCGAGGACTCGTTCCCCATCCCGGACGCGCGGCCGGCAGACCCCGTCAAGGTCGCGGTGTTCGACCGGATCAACCGGGACCGACTGGCCGCCGGTGTCCCGGCCGTCGCCTGGGACGACCACGTCTCGCGGGTCGCCGACGAGTTCTGCGCGAACCAGATCCGCGAGAACACGAGCGGCCACTTCCTGACCGACGGACTTCCGCCCTACGCGCGGACCTCGTTCGCGGGCGTGTTCGGAATGCAGTTCGAGAACTCCGTCACGTGGAAGACGACCGGATCGTCCTTCGAGGAGCCGTCGGTGAACCTGGCGCTCGAGGGCCACGCCTCGATGCTCGCGGAGCAGCCGCCGAACGACGGCCACCGCCGCACGATCCTGGACCCGGATGCGACCCACGTCGGCGTCGGGTACGCACTCTCCCGCGGAGAATTCCGGATGTCCCAGGAGTTCCTGGTGCGGCACCTCGCCTGGCTGCGCCTGGAGCAGCTCTCCCGGTCCGGCGTAGTCGAGGTCCGGGGTTCGCCGATCGAGGGGAGGCGGCTGCTCTTCGTGTCGATCGGCTGGGAGCCGGTCCCCCGCGCACTCACGCGCGAGGAGGCGAGCGGCCGCACGTCCTACGGGTACCCGACAGTCGAGGAGGCGTTCGTCCGGGAGGGGAACCAGACGTTGAAGATCGTCGGGACGACGACCCTGGACCGGATCCGCTTCGGCCCGGACCGCGACTTCGCCTTTCGCTTCGAGCCGAACCGGCCGGGCCTGTGGACGCTGACCTTCCACACGAGCGCGCTGCGCGAGGACCGCATCGTGCCGGGCGGCGTCGCGACGCTGTGGGTGTCGGGAGAGGCGCGGCCGCCCCTTCCGGCGGAGGCGCGATGATCACGGTGCTCGTGGTGTCGGACCCGGACCGGGCGCGGGCGCTCGACGAGGCTGCCGCGCGGATGCCGTCACTCGAGCTCCTCCACGCCGACGACGTCGAGCAGGCGCTCGACCGGCTCGCCCGCAACCGGCGGATCGACGCCGTGCTGCTGCTGCGGGACACCCGGGCCGCCGCGGAGGTCGCGCGAATCATTCTCGAGGAAGACCCTGGCGCTCCGCCCCTCTACGTCGTCGGAATCCCCGTCCCGGGAACGCAGTCGCTTCCGGCAGCAGAGCCCGCAGCGTTGCTCGAAGGGCTCGAGCGAAGCCTGGCTGGTTGACGCGGCTAGAATCCGGCGGATGAAAAATCCGGACGTCGTCATTTTCATGGGGTCGGACTCGGACTGGTCGGTCATGGCGCGCGCGGCGCAGGTCTTAGACGAGTTCGGCGTGGCGCACGAGGCCATCGTCTCCTCCGCCCACCGGACCCACGACCGCACCGTGCGGATGGCGAAGAAGTTCACGGCCGGCGGGACGAAGGTGTTCATCGCCGGCGCCGGCGCGGCGGCTCACCTCGCGGGCGCCCTGGCGGCGGTCACACCCCGTCCCGTCATCGGCGTCCCGCTCGGCTCCTCCCCCCTCTCGGGTCTCGACGCTCTCCTCTCGACCGCCCAGATGCCGTCCGGGGTCCCGGTGGCCTGCACCGCGATCGGCGAGGCCGGCGCGCGCAACGCCGCCATCCTGGCGGTCCAGATACTCGCCCTGTCCGACCGGGGGCTGGCCAAACGGCTCGACAGCTACCGGAAAGCCCTCGAGCGGGAGGTCGCCTCGAAGGACGCTCGGCTTCAGAAGGAACGCCGCAAGGCCCGACCCGTGGTAAGGTGAAGGCCTGAATTAGACGTTCGGCTCTCGGCTAAAGTGAAACAGCTGAGGGCTTTGTCGGGAGTTCGACATGTCCTGCGGGAGCGGCGGCGGTTGCGGGGTCGGAAACAAGCTGAATCCCGGCGGCCTCTACGTCGGCATCCGAATCAACGAGCACGAGGACGGGAAAGCTCCCTTCTGCGACACGCAGGGCATCTCGGTCGAGAAGGACCAGCGGGTCATCGTCGAGGGGGAGAACGGGTTCGAGTACGCCCAGGTGACGAACCTGCGGCCGATGATCCTGAAGCAGTGCCAGCTGCGGGACGCGCGGCGGCTCGTCCGGGTCGCGACCGACGCCGACCAGGCGAGCTTCCAGGCCAAGGTCGAGCGCGAGAAGCGCTTCTTCGCGGACACCCGGCGCCTGGCCGACGAGAAGAACCTCTCCATGAAGCTGATCCGGATCGAGGAGACGTTCGACGGCCGGAAAGTCGTCGTGTACTACACGTCCGAGACCCGCGTGGACTATCGCAAGCTGGTCCAGGACCTTGCGCTGACCCACCCCGTCCGCATCGAGATGCGGCAGGTCGGTCCCCGGGACGAAACCCGGATGCGCGGGGGCCTCGGGCCGTGCGGTCTGACCCTCTGCTGCTCGACTTTTTTGAAGTCCTTCCACCCGGTCACGATCCGGATGGCGAAGAACCAGAATCTTTCGCTAAACCCTTCCAAAATATCGGGGATGTGCGGGCGGCTCATGTGCTGCCTGGCCTACGAGGAGGAGGGGTACCGGACGGGCCCGGCGGCCTCTCCCCCGGCTGAAGCGCGGGTTAAGGCACAGAATTTTCAGGGGGACTCTCCGGTTTAATAGCCGTAAAGAGTCCCACCCTTAACGGGGACCTGGAGTGACAGCCGTGCCGAACCGCAACCCGACCGGGGCCTACCGCCCCGAAGACGACGCCGCACCCGGCAACCGCAAGCTGATCCGACCCAATCTCTCCGAGCTCGCGGATCGTTATCCGACGCGGAACTTCCAGCAGCGCAAGCAGGTTCCGCCGGAGCAGACGAACGCCGAGAGTTACTACTACCTGAAGCAGATGGCCGCGAAGACCCCGATGGTCGTCGTGCTGAACGACGGCCAGGAGGTTCGCGGCTGGATCGAGTGGTACGACAAGAACTGCCTGAAGGTGAACCGCGAGCGCGGTCCGAACCTCCTCATTCCGAAGTCGTCGATCAAGTACCTCTTCAAGCAGGCGGAGGAAGAGGGGCAGCGCGGCGGAGGCGGGAACCGGTAATCGGGGCGGAATCAGAAAATAGATCTGTCCCCTTTTCGGGGACCTACCGCGCTCCCCGTCCCGAGAGCACCGCGGGCACGGTCTTCAGCAGGATCTTCAAGTCGAGCATCGGCGACCAGGTGTCGATGTACTTCAGGTCGAGCGCCATCCACCGGTCGAAGTCGAGCTCGC
>JBKPMI010000385.1:0-1941 GCA_046732075.1 Acidobacteriota bacterium
CCGGCGAGCGAGCGCCCCGGCCTCCGCAAGGACCTGGGCATCCTCCGCCAGGTCCAGCTGGGCGACGTCAACTGGATCGTCAAGAACCCGGGGACCCGGAAGTACCACCAGTTCAAGAACTGGCAGTGGGGGATCATCCGCCTCTTCGACGGGCGCCGCACCCGCGAGCAGATCCGCGACGAGATCGCACGCCTGTCCGGTCAGGACGTCAAGCTCGACCTCGTCCTCGAGTACGAGGAGTTCCTGCGGCGCCTGGAGTTCATCGAGGAGTCGGTGGCGGAGCGGAACCTCGGCCTCCTCGACAAGTTCAAGAGCTTCCGCCACCAGAAGGCGGAGGAGAAGGCCGAGGGCTTCAACATCTTCTTCATCATGTTCCACGTCGTCGACCCGGACCGGTTCCTCAACCGGACCGTGAAGTACGTGCGCTGGATCTGGTCGAAGCCGATGGTGATCGGGACGATCATCGCGTCACTCTGGACGCTCGGCGTCTTCGTCAACAACTGGGACCGGATTTTCCAGGGGACGATGGACCTGTACCACTTCTTCGGCAAGCCGTTCTGGCAGGTCGTCCAGTTCTTCACGATTCTCTGCATCGTCGGGACGATCCACGAGTTCGCGCACGCGTACGCGACGAAGGTGTACGGCGGAGAGTGTCACGACATCGGCTTCGCGCTCTTCTACTTCACCCCCGCGTTCTACTGCGATACCTCCGACACGTTCATGTTCAAGAACCGGCTGCACCGGCTCTGGGTGACCATCGCCGGCATCTACGCGGAGCTCGCGATCGCGTGCGTCGCGACGATGGTGTGGGTGGCGAGCTACCCCGACACTCTCCTGCACGAGGCCGCGTACAAGACGATGCTGTTCACGGGCCTGTCCGCGGTGCTCTTCAACATCAACCCGCTGATCAAGGTGGACGGCTACTACGCGATCTCGAGCCTTCTCCAGATCCCGGACCTCCGCGAGACCGCGTGGCACACCGTTGGGGCCTGGTTTCAGAAGAACATCCTGAGGCTGCCGGTGGAGGTGCCGCCGGCGACGCGCCGGCGGCGGATCATCTTCTGGGTCTACGGCCTCTGCTCGATCGCGTACACCGCGACCATCATGTACTTCATCTACACGATCTTCCGGAACTTCTACTTCCGCTACTTCCCGGACTTCGGGGTGGTGTTCCTGGTCCTCACCCTCGGATACGTCTTCAAGAAGAAAGTCCGGACGACGAAGCGGGTGGGCAAGCTCTTCTACCTCGACAAGAAGGAGTGGTTCATGTCTCCTCGCAGCCGCCTCCCGCTCGCGATCGCGGGCGGAGTTCTCCTTCTCGTCCTCGGGATTCCCTGGTCGCACCGCAAGATCACGGGCACGACGAACCTGAAGCCCGCGAAGCAGGCCAGGGTCGAGGCGTCGGAGGACGCGATCGTGGCGGAGACGTTCGTGCACGAGGGGGACATGGTCACCTTCGGACAGCCGCTCTTCCGGCTGGCGAGCTCCGCCGTCGTCGAGGACGCCGAGCGCCATCGGGGCGAACGGGAGCGATTGACCAAGAAGTCGAGCCAGGGACGCGAGTCCTCGAACCCCGTCCTCGCCTACCAATCGGAGCAGATGGCGGTCTCCGAAGACGCCGCGGTCAAGAGCGCCGAGGCAAGGGAGAGTTATCTGCTCGTTCGGAGCCCGATCGCCGGTCGAATCCTCACTCCCCGCGTCGAAGACGTGCTCGGCCGCCATGTGACCGTGGGAACGAACCTCGCGGACGTCGGCGACTGCCGGCAGATGGTGGCGGAGGTCCCCGTCTCGGAGCGCTTCCTGCAGTATCTGCGGGTGGGGTCGCCGGTGTCGGCGCTCGTGCGCACCCGGCCCACGCAGACGTCCCGCGGAATCGTCGCATCGATCTCACCGGCGACTCTTGAGCAGCGTCCCACGTCCGAGGGCGAGGAGGGTCCCGAC
>JBKPMI010000386.1:0-3450 GCA_046732075.1 Acidobacteriota bacterium
GTCTTCGGCCGCTTTCCGGCCGTGGACTCTCTTTCGTTCCGCGTTCCCCGCGGCGTGGTCTTCGGGCTGCTGGGTCCAAACGGCGCCGGCAAGACGACGACGATCCGGATGATCATGAACATCACGGCCGCGGACTCCGGAGAGATCCACGTCCTCGGCACCCCGATGACCCGGGAGACTCAGAATCGGATCGGCTATCTGCCCGAGGAGCGCGGGCTCTACCGGAAGATGAACGTGCTCGACCACCTCCTCTTTCTGGCGGCGATCAAGGAAGTTTCCCGCGAAGACGCGAGGAAGCGGATCGCCGACTGGGCCGAAAAACTCGAGCTGAAGCCGTGGCTCAAGAAGAAAGTGGACGAGCTCTCGAAGGGGATGCAGCAGAAGGTCCAGTTCATCGCGACCGTCATCCACGATCCGGAGATCCTGATCCTGGACGAGCCGTTCTCGGGACTCGACCCGATCAACACCGCGATCATCAAGGAATACCTGAGCGAGTTTCGGAAGCAGGGAAAGACGATCGTCTTCTCGACGCACGTCCTCGAGCAGGCCGAGAAGCTCTGCGACGAGATCTGCCTGATGGCGCGCTCCAAGAAGATCCTGGAGGGGCCGCTCCGCGACCTGAAGCGCCGGTTCTCGCGGAACCTGCTACACATCTCGGTGGACGCGAAGCCCGAGGAGATCGCGGCGCTGCCCGGGGTCGCTTCGGCGCATCCGGTCAATGGCGGATACCTCGTGGCCCTCGCTCCCGGCGCCGCGCAACGCGAGTTCCTCCGGCGCGCGATCGATCGCCACGACCTCACGGGGTTCTCGGCGAAGGAGCCGGAACTCGAAGAGATCTACCTCGATGCCGTCCGCGCGGCCGGGATCGAAGAAACCCGGCCGATCGAGTAGGGAGGAAGGGTGAGCTGGAAGAAAGTTTTCGCCGTCATCCGCCGGGAGTACCTCGAGCGCGTTCGCACCAAGGCGTTCTGGTTCGCGACACTGCTCGTTCCCGTCTTTTTCCTGGGGTACATGGCGATCCAGGTCGCGGCGATGCGCAAGACGAGCGGGGAACGCAGGATCGCGGTCATCGACGTGACCGGCCGCCTGGCGACGCCGCTCGCCCGCGACCTGGCCGAGAATGAGGAGGCGCGGCGCCGGAAGTCCGGCGGGACCCGCGGTCTCCACTGGATCCTGGAACCGCGGCCGATCGTCGGAGATATCGAGCGCACGAAGGTCGGACTTCAAAAGGAAGTCCTGGAAAAGAAGATCTACGGCTACCTGGTCCTCGATCCAGCGTCGATCGAGAAGGAACGGGTGGAGTACTACTCGATCTCGGTCTCGGAGTTCGTCGCCCTCAGCCAGCTGAAGGACGCGGTCAATCGGACGATCCTTCACCAGAAGATCGCGGACCGGGGGCTACCGGCGTCGGTCGGCGCGGACCTCGAGAAGACCGTGGATTTGAAGACCTGGAAGGTCACCACGAAGGGGGTCACCGAGGAGAAGGGCGCCGGAATCATCGCGGCGCTCGTCTTCATGGTCCTCATGTACATGACGTTCTTCATGTACGGCTTCCAGAACCTGCGCGGAGTCATCGAGGAGAAGACCAACCGGATCGTCGAGCTGGTGATTGCATCCGTCCGGCCGACCGAGCTCATGCTCGGCAAGATCGTCGGGATCGGGCTCGTGGGTCTGACGCAGTACACGATCTGGTCGCTCGTCGCGATGAACCTGTCGCTGCCGGGGATCGCGAGCATGATGGCGGGCGGAGCGGCGGGCGCGCCGACGATCCCGCTCTCGATGATCGGTTACTTCCTGCTTTTCTTCCTGCTCGGCTACTTCCTCTACGCCAGCGTTTACACGGCGATCGGCGCGCCCTTCAATACCGACCAGGAGGCGCAGCAGCTCTCGATGATCCCGTCGATGCTGATCGTCAGCGGCATGGCGGTCTATCCGGCCGTGATGAACAACCCGAACGGGCCGATCGCGGTGGCCGCGTCGCTCTTCCCCTTCACGGCGCCGCTCATCATGTACCTGCGCACGGCGATCGCGGAGCCCCCGGTCTACCAGATCGGGCTCTGCATCGTGATCCTGATCCTGGCGACCGTCGGAATGGCGTGGCTGGCGGGAAGGATCTACCGCGTCGGCATTCTCATGTACGGCAAGAAGCCGACGATCCCGGAGATCCTGCGCTGGGTGCGGTACCGGCCGGGGAAGGTGCTTCAGCCCGCGGCGCCGCCCGCGAACTAGCGCGTAAAGAAACGGCCCGCGGGATACCGCGGGCCTCGTCTCCCCTGTCCCGAGTCCCGTCTTAGAGCATCTCCGTCCGGGCCTGCTTCGCGCGCGCCGCGCCGATCGCGGTCTTGACGTCCTTCTCCTCTTCCGGAGGAGGCGTCACCGCGGGCATGCCGAGGAACTCGATCCAGAGCTCCCGGGCCCAGCCGGCCGTGTGGTACAGGTGCTCGTCCTCTTCCTCTTCGACTTCCTTCTGGGCCGCCTCGAGGACCCGCTTCTCGTCGCCCTTCGTCTTCTTGGCGACCTGACCCAGGAGCTCCCAGTTCTGGTGGTCCTTCGTCTCGGCGAGGACCACGCACTCGGCTGCGACCAGCTGGGCGGCCTCGGGCGGCGCGGACTCGAGGGCCATCTCCATGGCCTTCACGAGCGACCCGCCGATGTGGCGGACGACGTCGCGCCCGGGCGTGTCGGCCTCGGGGTCCAGACCCACCTGGTCGAAGATGCCCCGCACGACTTTGACGTGGTTCTTCGTCTGTTCGAGGTACTTCTTCCACTCTTTCTTCAGATCGGCGTTCTGGGCGCAGCGGATCGCGGTCGAGTAGACCTGGACGCCACCCATTTCGGTCTCGAGCATCTGGTACAGAAGCTCGTTCAATGAATCCTTCTTCATGCTTCCTCCTCCGATTACGCGGTTTTGGGACGGACTTTCACGCAATCGAGACAATGCAAGCCCCGGGCCGCCGTGGGCTTGCCCGGAAAACGGCCGGCGTGCTACTTTTCCGGCCTCCGTCGGCCCATTCGTCTAACGGTCAGGACGCGGCCCTCTCAAGGCGCCTTCGGCGCCGGCGACTTTTCTGTAGCGCTCCGCAGCTTCGCTGCTCCGCGACACGGGTTCGATTCCCGTATGGGCTTGCCCGGAAAACCGCCGACGTGCTACTTTCCGGCCCCCGTCGGCCCATTCGTCTAACGGTCAGGACGCGGCCCTCTCAAGGCCGAAATACGGGTTCGATTCCCGTATGGGCTACCAGACACGTCGCGCTCGCTGCGCGAGAGATCTGGCTTCACCATCGGCGCTCGGCTCGGCAAACCGGCCTCGACCGAGCGCCTGATCTCTCGCTTGCTCGCGCTCCCGCAGCGCGAAGCTCCTCCCCTCGGTTACTTCGCGGAGACTTCGCGCGCCGCGACGAATCGGGAGACTCCTCGCGCTGCGAAAAATACGGGGAAGCTCCTTACCTC
>JBKPMI010000387.1:0-6605 GCA_046732075.1 Acidobacteriota bacterium
AGAAGTCGTGGAAGGCCACGATGTTCGTGTGCCGCAGGCGCGTGGCGGTCTGCGCCTCCCGGAGGAACCGCTTGCGCTGCTCGGAGCTCTGGGCGACCTCGGGGCGCATGACCTTGATCACGCGCAACTCGTTCAGCAGCCGGTGGCGGACCTTGTAGATCGCCCCCATCCCCCCCTCGCGGATCTTCGCGAGGACCTCGTATTTGCCCTCGAGGGAGCCGGGGGAGCTGCTCATGGATCTGTGGACTTCCGAAGGAATATATCCCGATGAACCGGCCGGAAACGGCCGACGGGTGACGCGTCGATTCGTTTCCAAAAAGTGTCCCACCCCATCGGCCGCTGTTAGAGAATCCGCACAACGGACCGGGCCGGCGGACGCCGGCGGGATCAAACGCTTCGGGAAGCGATTCGCGGGAGGGGGCAGATGATGCGAAAGACCGCAGTCCTGTCGTTTTCGCTTCTCCTCTTGGGCACCCGTGCGGCCCTCGCCATCTCGACGACGAACCTGAACTCGACGACGCCCCAGCAGCTCGCCCAGCAGCTCGCGGGGCCCGGCGTCACCGTCAGCAACGTCACCTTCACGGGAGCGAACGTCGCGGGAGGATCCTTCACCGGCGGACTCGCGGACGGGCTCGGCATCGACAGCGGCGTGATGCTCTCCTCCGGCGACATCGCCAACGGAATCGGACCGAACGACCAGGACGGGGCCGGCACCTGCTCCGAGAGGCCGGGGGACCCGGACCTCGACGCCATCCTGCAGATGCAGGGCGCCACGTTCGACGCGGCGGTGCTCGAGTTCGACTTCGTGCCGGCGTCGGCGAACGTCAGCTTCCGCTACGTGTTCGCGTCCGAGGAGTACAACGAGTTCGTCGGCACGATCAACGACATCTTCGCGTTCTTCATCGACGGCGAGAACGTGGCGCTCATTCCGGGCACCTCGACCCCCGTGGCCATCAACACCGTCAACCTGAACAGCAACTCGTCCTTCTATCGGAACAACGACCCGTCGGACCTGGGAATCCCGACGCCGTTCGGAACGCAGTTCGACGGATTCACGACGGTCCTGACGGCTCAGAGAACGCTGACCGCGAACACGACCCATCACGTCAAGCTCGTCATCGCCGACCAGGCCGACTGCATCCTGGACTCCGCCGTCTTCCTCCAGACCGGGAGCTTCGTCGGTCAGGCGGCCCTCACGGTCTCCAAGAGCGCGCCGGCCTCCGTCACCTCCGGGACCAACCTCACGTACACGCTGACCTACGGAAACACCGGAAACACGAACGCGACCGGCGTGATCGTGAAGGACACGGTGCCGGCCGGCACGTCGTTCGTGTCCGCGACGAACGGCGGCCAGCTCTCGGGCGGGGTCGTGACGTGGAACATTGGAACCGTCAACGCCGGGGTGACCGGCCAGACCGTGTCGTTCACGGTGAACGTCACCGCGGCCTCCGGCACGGTCACCAACTCGACGTACTCGATCGAGGCGACGGGCATCCCGCCCGTCGCCGGGTCCCCGGTGAACACGAGCGTCACGAGCGCCGGCTGCCCGACGATCACGCTCTCGCCCGCGACTCTCCCGAATGGCGTTTTGAACGTTCCCTACAGCCAGACGATCATCGCGTTGGGCGGAGTGCCCCCCCGCACCTTTGCGGTGACCGCGGGGTCGCCGCCGCCCGGACTTCTTCTGTCGGCGGGCGGAGTGCTCTCGGGCACGCCGACGGCGGAGGGGAGCTTCTCGTTCACGGTCCGCGCGACCGACGCCAACGAATGCTCGGGCAGCCGCAGCTACACGATCTCGATCGGCGCCGGGGGGAGCTGCGAGACGTTGTCGGTCTCTCCCTCCGTCCTCTTCGACGGCGCCGTCGGCGTGCCGTACCACCGGACGGTCACCGGGAGCGGCGGGACGCCGCCCTACAGCGTGTCGCTCACGTCGGGCGCGCCGCCGCCCGGGCTCTCGCTCTCCGGAGGCGCGCTCTCGGGAACCCCGACGACGGCGGGGACCTTCTCGTTCCGGCTCACGGTTCGGGACGCGAACCAGTGCACGGCCAGCCGCAACTATTCGGTGACGATCGAATGTCCCTTCGCCACGCTCGCGCCGGCGGTCCTGCCCCCGGCGTCGCTCGGGGTCGCCTACAACCAGGCCATCACGGTTCTGGTCGGGAGCCCGCGCCCGTACACCTTCACGGTGTCGCCGGGACTGCCCGACGGGCTGACGCTGTCGCCGGATGGGGTTCTGTCCGGCATGCCCCACGCCGCCGGCGGCTTCTCGTTCACGGTGACGGCAACCGACTCGTTCGGCTGCACCGCGACCCGCTCGTACACGCTCGGCGTGTGCACTCCTCTGACTTTCGCATTGCCCGCCCTGCCGCCGGCGACGGTGGGCACGCCCTACGCGACGAATCTGTCGGCGATCGGCGGAACCGCGCCGTACGTATTTACCGTGACGGACGGCGCGCTGCCCCCCGGGCTCGGGCTCTCGAGCGCCGGACTGCTCGCGGGGACTCCGACGCAGGCCGGGAGCTTCTCCTTCACGGTGACCACGACCGACGCGAACGGCTGCACCGGGTCGGTGACCTACACGCTGGCCCCGTGCGCGGGCCTGACGATCACCCCTGCGTTCCTGCCCAACGGCGCGGTCGGAGTCGCCTACGGCGCCGCGTTGACGGTGACCGGTGGGACGCCGCCGTACGCGCTGGCGGCCGCGGGCTCGACGCCGCCGGGTTTGAACCTCTCGTCGTCCGGGTTTTCGGGAACGCCCACCCGGAGCGGCACTTTCAACTTCACGGTGACTGCCACCGACGTCAACGGATGCTCGGGCACCCGTGCGTACGAGGTCCGCTTCACGGATGTGCCGCCGGTGATCACGAGCCTGCGCCTGACTCCGGGTCCCGGCGGAGACTTCACGCTGTCGGTGTTCGGCACCGGGTTCGCCAACGGCTCGACGCTCTTCGTCAACGGGGTTGCCTTCCCGGCGACGTTCGTCTCTCCCGGGCTGCTGACGCTGACGCTTCCGGCGTCGTCGGTGCCGATGCCCGGCTCGATCACGGTCACCGTGAACAATCCGGGTCCGAACGGCGCGACGTCGAATCCGGCGAGCCTGACGTTCTGCACGGCGCCGGAGGTGCCGGTCAACGCGACGATCGAGCCGTTCGGCAACCCGACGGGCCCGCTCACGGCCACGGACTTCCTCCTCGTGAAGTGGCAGCCGCCGGCGTCCGGTCCGCCGCCCTCCTCCTACGAGTTCCGCATCAACGGCGATCCGTTCACGACGGTGGTCGGCGGGACGAGCGCGGTGGCGCCGCCCCGCGGGTCGAACGATCCGATCACCCTCTTCGTCCGCGCGAAATGCAACCCGGAGGTTGCAGGTCCGGAGACGGCGAGCCCGACGTACTCTCTCGCGCCGCCCGTGGCGAGCTTCACGTTCTCGGCTGCCCGCGCCGGCAGCCCCGTCACGTTCACGGACACGAGCACGCCGCAGGCCACGAGCTGGCTGTGGATTTTCGACGACGGCGGCACGTCGACGCTGCAGTCTCCGACGCACACGTTCACCGCCGCCGGCACGCACCGCGTGGCCCTGATCGCCTCGAACGGCTCCGGCTCCAGCCAGGCAATCCAGGACGTCCCGGTCGCCGCGGCAACCGCGGGCGCGGTCGTGGTGTCGAGCGCGCGGGTCTTCTCGACTCGCGACGGAGAGCGCTGGATTCTCGGTCCGGTGCGGATCTCCGGAAAGGGACCGGCGTGGCTCGAGATCGTCTCCGACGAGGCGGCCGAGTCGGTCGTCTACCTCCGCTTCCTGGACGCGGAGGGCCGGGTGGCCGCCGAGCGGCGCCTGTCGCTCACCGGAACCGCGATCAACGACGTCGCCGCCTACGGCCTCGACGGCGTCTACACCCTGGAGATCGTCTCCAGTCGCCGCATCGAGGCGACCCTTCGCCAGCCCTTCGACCTCGGACCCAAGAGGAGCGAAGCCGATGACACACCCTAGGGCAAACAGCCCGAACCGCTGGCGCCGGGCGATCGCGGTCGCAACCGCCGCCGCCCTGCTCGGGACTTCCGCGCCTCTCGGGGCGCGGATGCAGATCGGGCAAACACCCGAATCGCCGATCGACATCTCCCACGACCCGCTGGCGTGCATGACGCCCGTTCTCGCACCGGAAGTGGACGCGGGCGTCAGTCCCGAGCAGGACTACGAGAAGGGGTACGTCTATTTCCGCGCGGCGGGCACCGAGGACTACTACTACGCGAAGATGGACGGGCCGGCCGCGACTCTGCAGGCGATTCTGCCGCGCCCGCTCCCCGAAACGCGCGCCGTCGACTACTTTCTGCGGGCGTACGACCTGCGCGAGGCCTCCAAGAGAAAAGGGGACTGGACGCCGCCGGTCGTGCCGGGCACGACGTGCCAGTCGAAGGGAAAGATCGTACCGGCCGCCGGCGCGGGGCTGACGATCGGTCTCACGCGCGAGGGGCAGACGCCCTATCCGCCCGGCTTCAACAAGAAAGACATCGCGAAGATCATCCTGGTCTCCGGGGCGATCGTCACGATCGCGCAGGCGTTGAAGAGCGCGGGCGCGTCGTCGGGCGGCGGGACGAGCGCGGGAGCCGGAGGCGCCGGCGCCGGAGGGGGCTTGAGCACCGGAGTGATCGTCGCCGGGGCCGCCGCCGTGGCCGGGGCCGCGGTCGCCGTGGCGGCGAACAACAACAACAATAACAACCCGACGCGGACGCCGACGCCGACCTCGACCCCGACCCCGACTCCCACGGTGCCGCCTCTCCGGTTCGTGCAGGCGGACGCGAGCTGGAGCGGTTCGGGAGACGTCGAGATCCACGTGATCGGCCCGGGCGGGCAGGAGGTCGGGCAGAGATTCCCGGCGGGATGCGAGTCCACGTCGAACCGAACGGAGCGCGTCGTGCTTCAGGGCGCGCTTCCCGCGGGCACGTATCGCGTCGACCTGGAGGGGAGGTCGTGCGCCGCCGGTACCCCCGCGTCGATTGCCGCGATCGCGTCGGTCCAGAGCGACTCGGGTCAGAAGTGCCCGAGCGCCTTCGTCAGCGTCCCGGTGCCGGGCACGGTCACCGCCTGTCAGTTCACCCTGCCGTGAGGCGGTCCTGACGCCGGGTTGAAATCCGTGTCTCTCTCTCCGGGGGAGTTCGCCCGCGCGTTCGACGTCGCGTGCGACGCGCTTCGCGCGGACGTGTCGCGCACGCGGGCCGCGTTGGTCGCCCTCGCCATTGCCATGTCGATCGTGGTCTGCCTGACGACGCTCGTCGAGCGCGGTCGCGCGGCGACGATCCGGTCCCTCGAACGGGCGGGCCTCTCCAACCTCTACCTCGTTCACCGCGCCTCGCGGACCGCGGGCGAGGTGCCGCCCTCGCGACTGACCTCCGCGGACGCCGAGAGGCTGTCGCGCCTGGCGGGGGCGGGGTCGGCGGTCGTGATCCGCACCGCCCGGGAGACGGCGACTCTGTCCGGCGCGCCGTTTCCGGCGCGGATCTACGCGGTGTCGGGTCCGCTGGCCCGGCTCTTCGGGATGCGCGCCCGCTCCGGCCGGCTGCTGGGAGACCTCGACGGGGAACGGAAGCTGCCCCGTGCGGTTCTGGGAGCGGACCTCGCCCGGCGGAATCCGAACGCGCCGCCCGGGTCGATCGTCACCGTCGGCGGTCGCGGTTACGAGATCGTGGGCCACCTCGAGGAGAGCGCGAGCGAGAGCGCCGCGGCCGGAGAGATCCCGTCGCTCGACTGGGACGGGGCGATTCTCGTGCCCCTCGGGACCGAGCCCGGCTCGCGGGAGGAGTCCGACGCGAGATATCCGATCGACGTCGCGGTCCTCTCCTTCGCGAGTCCCGCGGCCGCCGCGGCCGCCGCGCAGATGGCGCGGTCCCTCGATCCCGCGCGATATCTCGAGGGACCGGTCCTCCTCGCGTCGCCGTTCCAGACGCTGCGGCAGTACAAGCAGACGCGAAGGACGTTCGACCGTCTGCTGTGGCTGATCGCTCTCCTGACCGGAGCGTCTGCCGTGATCGGCATCTCGAACCTCCTCTCGGCGTCGGTCATCGCGCGGACGCGGGAGATCGGGGTGCGCCGAGCGGTGGGGGCGCGGACGCGGGACATCGTCCTGCAGTTTCAGCTGGAGGGAGTCCTGCTCGGGATCCTGGGCGGCGGCGCGGGCCTCCTCCTGGGCCTGGCGGTCAGTCTCCTCTCGGCCGACCCGACGGGCGGGAACCGATCGCTGTCGCTCCTGTCGTTCTCGGCGCTCGCCGTCTCCTGCGTCGCCGTCGGGATCCTCACGGGAATCCGGCCCTCGGCCCGCGCGGCCCGCATCGATCCGGCCGCCGCGTTGCGCGACGGCTGAGCCGGCGATGAACCGCCGTGCCCTGGCGGCCGCGTCGCTTCTCGCCGGCGCCGCGGCGTTGTCGAATTCGGTCGGCGCCCAGCAGCCGGAGCACCCTCCGGAACGGGGACCGCTGCTCACGATCGGAACCGCGCTCCGCAGCGCGCTGACCCGGAACCCGGAGCTCCTCGACACCGTGGATGCCCTTCTCTCGGCGCAGTGGAACGAGCGTGCGGTCCGATCCACGTACCTGCCGCAGGTCGTTCCGTTCTTCAC
>JBKPMI010000388.1:0-8227 GCA_046732075.1 Acidobacteriota bacterium
CCAGACCTCGGCCGAGCCGGTGCAATCGACTGCGGTCTCGGCGCGTCCCGCGAGCGAACCGGGAACCTCCCGCTCGAGGTCCACGGCGTCCGCCCCGTAGCGGCGGGCGAGGGACAGCCGGTGGTCGCCGCCGCGCGCGGCCACGATCGCGTGGACGCCGCGGGCCCTGGCCGTCGCCGCCCACAGAAGTCCGAGCGCTCCCGCGCCGTAGACGAGGAGCGTGCCCCGCCCGCCGCCGAGGAGGCGCCTCCAGCCGTGAAGAACCGACGCGAGGGGATCGAGGAACGCGGCGATCTCGTCGGGAAGTCCGTCTGGAACGGGATGCAGGTTCCGAGCGACGACGTTCGCGGGAACCCGCAGCAGCTCGGCGAAGGCGCCCCACGAGCGGTCCGCGTGCCCCGCCGGGCAGAGGTTCTCGAGGCCGCGGCGGCAGTCGGCGCAGACGCCGCACGGACCCGAAATGCCCGGCACGACACGGTCGCCGATCGCGAATCGCTCGACGCCCGGTCCGACTTCGACGATCTCGCCGGCTGCCTCGTGTCCCATCGTGATCGGAAGCGCGATCCGCGGGTGGCCGCGCTCCAGGAGCTTCAGGTCGGTCCCGCACGTCAGCGCGGCGCGCACGCGCAGCACGACCTCGCCTACGGCGGCCCTCGGCGGCGGCAGATCGCGCTCTTCGAAGCGCCCGATCGCGGTCTGGACGAACGCGCGCACGGCCGGACTACGACAGGCGGTCGCGGACGAAGAGAGCGAGCTCCGGCAGTCGTCCCCCGCCGCCCGGCAGACCCCGCGCCGCCGATGCGGCCTCGTCCACCTTTGCCTGGAGAATCTCGCGGGACCTCTCCGCGCCCCACATCGCCGGGAACGTCAGCTTCTTCGCGGCGGAGTCCGCGCCCGGCTCCTTGCCGAGCGTCGCGGCGTCCGACTCCACGTCGAGCAGGTCGTCGCGGATCTGGAAGGCGAGACCGAGCGCGCGACCGCAGTCGTCGAGCCGCGCGAGCGTCCCTTCCGGGGCGAACGCGTAGAGCCCGCCGGCGACGAGCGCCGCGCGGATCAGGCGTCCGGTCTTCGCCCCGTGGATCGCGAGGAGTTCGTCCTCGCCGCCGGACGGCGTCCCCTGCAGGTCCGCGACCTGGCCCCCGATCATCCCCTCGCTGCCGATCGCGCGCGTCACGACGTCGAGCACGGCGAGCCGGGCCTCCGCCCAGCGCGCCCCCTCCGGCCGCCGCGCGAGGACCCCGAGGCCTTCGGTCAGGAGGGCGTCCCCCGCCAGGATCGCCACGGCCTCTCCGAAACGCACGTGGCTCGTGGGGACGCCGCGGCGCAGCGGCGCGTCGTCCATCGCCGGCAGGTCGTCGTGGACGAGAGAGTACGTGTGGATGAGCTCGAGCGCGCAGGCCGGCGCGAGCACGTCGGCGGTCGACGCTCCGAGCGCCTCGGCTGCCGCGAGACACAGGATCGGGCGCAGCCGCTTGCCTCCGGCGAAGAGGCTGTGGCGGATCGCGCGGTGGAGCTCCGCAGGCCAGCGGTCTTCGGCCGGCACGAGCCGGTCCAGCTGGGAATCGATCTCGGCCCGGCGTTCGGCGAGATAGGCGGCGATCGCCCCTCTAGCGGCGGTCGTCGTCGGAGTCGTCGGAGTCCTCGGGCGCGAACGGCGCCGACTCGAAGGGGACCGTCTTCCACTCCTCGCCCGACTCCTTCAACACGAGCTCGACGGACTTGCCCACTTCCTTCAGCTTCGCGTCGCAGAACCGCGCGAGGGACATCCCCTCCTTGAAGAGCTCGAACTGCTTCTCGAGACCGAGGTCGTCCGACTCGATCTCGGAGACGATCGCTTCCAGCCGCTCCATGGCCTCCTCGAAGCTCCGCTCCTTCTTCGACGGCCGGGTGGTCACGACTTCTCCCCGGCGGCGTCCGAGAAGAGCGGCCCGAAGTCGTCGTCGCCTGTCGGGCGGACCTCGCGCGGCAGAGGAACGCCCCGCACGATCGCGCGAAGCTCCCCTTCGTGGAGGCGGACCCGGATGCGCTCTCCCGGCCGGACCGCGGCCGCGGCAGTCAGCGGAGATTTCGCCCCTTCCCGGTACGCGACCGCGTATCCGCGCGCCAGGATCGCGAACGGGTTCACCAGCCCGAGCTTCTCGCCGCACTCGCGCAACCGCTCGGCCCGACGCTCGAGCGCGCGATCGATGCGTTCTTCGAGCTGCCGGCGGCGGCCTGCCGCGAGGTCGCTCTTGCGCGCGAGCTCCGCGATCCGCGGGAAGGCCGCGAGCGCCTTCTTCGCAGTCACGAGCCGCGCGGCGTCCCGGGCCGGGCGCCTCTCGAGAGCACTCTTCAGCGCGGCGAGACTCTGGGCAACTCCTTCGCTCTTCTCCCGGAGCCGGTACCGGAAACGCAGGAGTCCCTCCGCGCGGGACTGTTCGGCAACCCGGGAGCGGTCGAGCGCCAGGCGGGATTTCATCGCTCTCTCGATGCGGGAGCGCCACCCGTCGGTCCGGCGGCAGAGCTCCTCTTTTCTCTCGACGACGAGCTCCGCCGCGGCGGACGGCGTCGGGGCGCGGAGGTCTGCGGCGAGGTCCGCGATCGTGACGTCGGTCTCGTGCCCGACGGCCGAGATCGTGGGGATTCGAGAGGCCGCGATCGCGCGCGCCACGCGCTCGTCGTTGAACGGGGCGAGGTCCTCGGGCGAGCCTCCGCCGCGGGTCACGATCAAGACGTCGAAGCCGGTCCGTCGGTTGAACGCCCGGATTCCCTCGGCGATCTCGGCGGCTGCGCCCAGGCCCTGGACCCGGACCGGGTAGATCGTGATCGCGAGGCCGTCGTGGCGCCTCCGGAGCACCTGGACGATGTCGCGGATCGCCGCTCCGTCGGGAGAGGTCACGAGGCCGATCGCCCGGGGAAACAGCGGAATGCGCCGCTTCCGGGCGGCGTCGAACAGGCCTTCCGCGGAGAGGCGCGCCTTCAGCTGCTCGAACGCGAGCTGGAGGGCCCCGGCGCCGACCGGCTCGATCTGCCACGCCTTGAGCTGGAACCTGCCCTGGGGCGCCCACAGGTCGAGCGAACCCCGGGCGACGACCTCGAGACCCGGCTCGATCCGGAACGGGACGCGCGACAACTCCGTGGCGAAAATGATCGCGCTCAGGCATCCGCCGCGGTCCTTCAGGGTGAAGTAGCCGTGCCCGCCCCGGATCTCCCAGCGAGCGATTTCACCGGTCACCGCCACGTCCCGCCAGGCGGTCCGAAGCGAGCCGCCGACCTCGGCCAGGATCTGCGAGACCGTGTACGGCCGGGGGGGCGCAACCGAAGGAACCGGACGCGGAAACATGCCGCTCACGATTGTATCCGGCGCGCGGCGCGGTCCTCCTCGAAGGCCGGCTCCGGAGCGAGCATCGGCGCCGAACGCTCTCCGGCGCCCCGGGACATTGCCCGGGAGAACGGCAGGGCGAGAAGCGGCAGGGTCGCCATCAACACTTCCTTGTCGCCGAAGTTGTACTCGAAGAGACCCGCCACCGATGCCGCTGCGACCGCGAGAAAAGCGGCCGCGGCGATCAGGGTCTGATCCCCGCAGCCGGTCAGACCCGCATTGCTTCGTCGAATTCGCAGCAGCGCTCCGACTCGCCAGAAGAAAAGGCCGAGCAGCGCGAGGTACGCCGCGGCCGCAAACACGCCGCTCGCTGCCGCGATCTGGATGACGTTGTTGTGCAGATGGGGAACCCTCCAGCGCGGCGCGTCGGGGTCGCGGTACAGGGTGTAGTACGGCTTCACGAGCTCGGGGCCGAGCCCGAAGATCGGCCGGTCGGCGATCATTCGGCCGCCGGCGCGCGCCATCGCGATCCGGTCGCGGTTCGTGGTGTCCGTCGGGTCGGCGATCGAGGCCGCGCGGTGGCGGACGTCGCGGGGAAGGAGGAAGAAGACCGCGACGAGCGCCGGAACGACGAGCAGCAGCCCGCGCGGCCGCCGCACCGCGAGGAACGCCGTGACTGCGCCGACCGCGCCGACGTAGGCACCGCGCGTGAGCGTGAACACCATCGCCACGAACGGAAGGACGGCGACCACGGCGAGCCATCGCTCTCGGCCGCGCCCCTCGAAGAGAAATCCGAGAAGAACACAACCCGCCAGCAGCGTCAGGCCCGAGAGCGTCATGTAGTGGGAGAGGTTCGCGTGGATGCGGTTCTGGAGGTCCGGTCCCCGGTGGGCGAGTTGGATGAGACCGAAGAGAGCGAGCGCGGTGCCGCTCGCGGCAATCGAGAGAAGGATCGCGCGGGCTCGGCCGACCGCGTCGACCAGGTCGATCGTGATCGGGACCAGCAACAACAGGGAGAGGCTCGGCAGCGCACGGAAGCTCGCGCGCGGATCGACCGAGAACGCGACGGAGAGCGCGACGAGCAGCGCGAACACCCCGGCGAGCGCCGTCAGGGGGTGCGAGAGCGCACGGCGAAAGCTCTCGTATTTCCACCCCGTTGCGAGCCAGCCGGCGAGCAGGGGCACGAAGAGGATGTAAGCGATCGTGATCTGCGAGGAGAGGAGCGCGAAACCGACCAGGAGGGGGAAGAGCGCTTTTCGGACCGACACCGGAAAGTTCGAGGTCTTATTTCTCGTTTCGCACGCCGACGGAGCCCGGAAGCGCTTCGTCGATCAGCATCACGGGGATGTCGGACACGATCGGATAGACCAGGTCGGCCGACTTCGAATAGAGGCCCTGCGTGACGACCGGCTCCTCGTCGCGGAACTTCTCCCGGTACTTTTCGACCAGGGCGCGCCGCGTCTCGTCATTCAAGTCGACGAGCTCGAGCGGGCCCTTGGTCTTGGGACAAACCAGGATCGCGAGCAGTTCGGGGTCGACGGCCATCAGCGGGAAGTCTAAACGAGCCACTCGCTGCCGGCTACCGGCTTCCGGATAGCGTCTCCTGATAGTTTCTTTCGATGCGCCTCCTCCAGCTCGTCGCCGGAGAGAAATGGACCGGCGCCGCCGCCGTGGTCTACGACCAGACCGCGGCTCTCGTCGCGGCCGGCGTCGAGGCGCAATTCGGTTTCGTCCGCGACAGCCCGCTTTCCCGCCGCCTTCTTCCCCTCGGGTGGGCCCGGCCGCTGCTCTCGAGGCCGCGCGGACCTCTCGACTACGTCCGGGACGTCCGGAGCCTCCGCGAGACGCTCCGGCGTGAGCGCTTCGACGTGGTCCACTGCCACCTCTCGCACGACCACTTCCTGGCGGCGGCGGCCGTCCGCGGCACCCCGGCCGTCCTCGCCCGGACTTTTCACCACTCAGCGCACGTCCGAACGGACTTCGTATCGCGTGGATTGATGCGCCGCACCGCCGGCTTCGCGTTTGCGAACCGGGCGATCGCCGCAAAGTTCGGCCGGCCCGGTCCGGTTCACTCGCCGGTCGTGGATCCGGGCCGCTTCCGGCCGGGAGACGCGCCGCGCGAGCTCCTCGCGAAGCTCGGCGTTCCCGCCGGCGCGTTCGTCGTCGGGACCGTGGGGAAAATGGCCGCGGCCCGGGGCCACGAAGAGGCGATCGCCGCGGCCGCCGCGCTTTCCGCTCGGGTCGTGCTGCTCCACGTCGGAAAGGGGGAGCTCCGGCCGCAGCTCGAAGCGCGGGCGGCAAGGCTCGGGACGGGCTCGCGCAACTTCTGGGCGGGATACGAGGAGGAAGGTCTGCCCGACCTCTACCGGGCGATGGACGTCTTTCTCTTCCCCGCTTCCGGCTCCGAACAGGGGCAGCGCGCGATCCTCGAGGCGATGTCTTCCGGAGTTCCGGTCGTGGCGCTCGATCTGCCGGGCGTGCCCGACCTCCTCACGCACGAAAGAGAGGGCCTCGTCGTCCGGAGTGCCGGCGAGATCGCGCCGGCGCTGGCCCGCCTTCGAGAGTCGGTGGATGACCGGCGGCGGATGTCGGCGCAGGCACGGGAGCGAGCTCTCGAGTTCGCTCCGGAACTGTTTGCGGATCGGGTCCGCGGGTTCTACGCGGACTTGCCCGCCAGGAACTGGAGCACTTCCCGGGCGTGGGACGCCGGCGAGACCGCCGGGTAGGCCGCCTCGACCCGGCCGTCCGCCCCGATTACGTAGGAGATGCGGCGCGCCGAGCGAGCCTCCGGCGAATCCGCCGCGCCGTACGCAACTCCCATTTCCCGCCGCTCGTCGGAGAGGAGCGGGAACGGGAACTTCTCCTTCGTGACGAACGCCGCGTTTGCCTTGACCGGGTCGAACGAGACTCCGAGGATCTGGACGCCGGCTTTCTCGAACTGCGGGGCGAGGTCGCGGAACCCGCGGCCTTCGATGGTTCAGCCGGGAGTGCGGGCCTTCGGATAGAACCAGAGGACGACGGGGCGACCGCGGAATTCCGACAGCCGGCGGATCGCGCCGGTCGAATCCGGCAGCGCGAAGTCGGGCGCCCGGTCTCCCGGAGCGAGCGGCAGGGTCACCGGCTTTCGTCCCAGCATTTCGATCTACTCCGCGGCGGTCGCGGGAGTCCCCTCCCACGTCTGGTCGGAATCATCGTATGCCGGGAGCTCGAAATGCCAGCCATTCCGTTCGAAGCGGCGCCACTCCCAGAGCTTCGCCCACTTCAGGAAGACGCCGTACGCCTGCAGGGTGCAAAGGACGAGGCCGTGGCGCCCGTCGAGGAACCCGGCCTGGAAGACGTACATCCGGACGAACCGCCACGCGGGCCGGAAGGCGAGCTCGATCGCGCCGGGGCGCCGCCCCTTCCGGTACGCGTCGGCGGCGCCCCACTCGGCGTAGCGGTGCAGCTTCTCGAGATACTGGCCGAGCGACCGGAACGTGTAGTGGAGAAGAGCGTTGTCCAGCGTGGGCGCCGGTCCCTCCGGTCGGATGTCCGCGTGCACGCGGCGCTTCGGGTACCGGGCCATGCCCCGGCGCACGAGGCGCACGACCTTGTCGGTCGACCACCCGGAGTGGCGGATGATCCGATCGAGAAAGAGGTTGCGCCGCCGGATGGAGTAGTAGTCGGCGGAGGGGCCGCGCTCGATCAGCTCCACGATCTCGCGCGCGAGGCCGGGAGTGACGCGCTCGTCCGCGTCGACGATCAGGATCCAGGGATGGAGGGTCTGGTCCATCGCCCAGTTCTTCTGCGCGGCGGATCCGAAGTACTCGCGCTGGAGGATCCGGACGCCCGGAATCTTCCGCGCGATCTCCAGAGTCCGATCCGTCGAGAAGGAGTCGACCAGGAGAACCTCATCCGCGAAGGAGAGGCTTTCGAGGCACTCCTGGATGTTGATCTGTTCGTTGAAAGAAGTGACGATCGCCGAGAGCTTTTCTCTCCCGCTGGTGGAGGTCGATGGCATCGAGTTTCCGCCGGGAACTATTCCACCTTGACCTGGATCCGCTCGATCCCGGTTGCCCGGCCGGTCTCTTCGTCCACGGCGACGAGCGCACCGGAGAGGCGGATGTCGCGCTTCGCGGTCTCGAACGACCGGGGCGTCTGCGCCAGGAACTTCTCGATGATCCGCTCCCGGGCGAATCCGATGACCCCCTCGTAGGCGCCGGTCATTCCGGCATCCGTCAGGTAGGCGGTGCCGCCCGGCCGCACGGTCTCGTCGGCGGTCTGGACGTGCGTGTGCGTCCCCAGCACCGCCGAGACGCGTCCGTCGAGGTACCAGCCGACGGCGACTTTCTCGGAGGTGGCCTCCGCGTGAAAGTCGACGATGATGACTTTCACGTCCTCCCCGATCCGGGCCAGCTCCTCGTCGGCCACGCGAAACGGCGAGTCGGCGTGCGCCGGCATGAAGACCTGTCCCTGCAGGTTCAACACGCCGACCTTGACGCCCGCCGGCGTCGACTGGACGGTCCAGCCCCGGCCCGGATTCCCCGGCGGGTAGTTGGCCGGACGCAGCAGCCGGTCGGAGGAGTCGAGCACCGGGTAGATCTCCTTCTTGTCCCAGATGTGGTTCCCCGACGAGAAAACGTCGATGGGCAGCTTCGAGAGCTCCTCGAAGAGCTCGACCGTGAGCCCGAATCCGCCGGCCGCGTTTTCGACGTTGACGATCGTGAAGTCGACCTTCTTCCGGTCGATGAGCGAGTTCAGGGCCCGCTCGAGCGCCCGCCGGCCGGGCTGACCGACGACGTCGCCGATGAAGAGGACGTTCATCGTGCGGTAGCCGGTAGCGGGTAGCCGGTAGCACGAAAGGATTGCTCCCGACCCACGGCTCCCGGCTGCCGGCTCCCGGCTACCGGCTCAACGGGCGTATTCAACCGAACGCGTCTCCCGAAT
>JBKPMI010000389.1:0-18716 GCA_046732075.1 Acidobacteriota bacterium
GGACGAGTCGTTCGACCGTCTCGAGTCGGCGCGCCCGTCGAACCTGCACTTCCTGGGTCCCCGTCCCTACCGCGCGATCCCGTCGATCCTCGCGAGCTTCGACGCCGGCCTCATCCCGTTTCGCGCCGGCGCCGAGGGCTCGAACGCGTCGCCGATCAAGCTCTACGAGTACCTTGCCGCGGGCTTGCCGGTCCTCGCGACACCGATCCCGGAGTGCGAGGCGATGCCGGAGGTGTCGATCGCATCGACCGCGGCGGGGTTCTCGGATCTGCTCGACCGCGCGAGAGGCTCCCGTCGCTCCGAGGAATTCCGCCGGCGCGCCCGCGACCGCGCGCGTGCGAACGACTGGAGAGAACGCGCGCTCGCGGCTCTCGCCCGCCTCGGTCTCCCCGTCGCCGTCGGCTAAAATCCCGTCATGCTGCGGCGCTCCGCGGGTCCCGGCCGTTGAGCACCCCGGAGGCGCTCGCCCGGGTCGGCATTGCCCCTGTTTACGACTCGGCGGCGCCGCGCTCGCGAGCGCTGGAGGAAGCGCGGGCCCTCTGGACCTACCGCGGCCTCGTCCACGAGCTCGTCGTCCGGGACATCAAGGTCCGCTACAAGCGGTCGGTCCTCGGGGTTGCTTGGACGATGCTCGCGCCTCTCCTCAACATGGTGGCGCTGACGCTGGTTTTCTCGACGCTCCTCAAGCAGCAGATCTCGAACTATCCCGTCTTCTTCATGACGGGGGCGATCTTCTGGGCGTTCTTCTCCCAGACGACCTCGACCGCCGCATCCCAGACGCAGGACTCCAACGAGATCGCGAAGCGCATCTACATTCCGCGCTCGGTATTCGTGGCGTCGGCGGTGGGCGTGGGGCTCGTCAACCTGGTGCTGTCGATCGTGCCGCTCCTGATCATCCTGGTCGCGACGCGGTTCCCGATCCACCCGACGTGGGCGTTCCTGCCGGTCGCGGTCGCCGTCGAGGCGCTCTTCGCGGCCGGCGTCGGTCTGTGGCTCTTCACCTTCGCCTCCCGGTTCTCGGACGTCCGCGAGATGTACATGGTGATCGTGCAGACCTGGTTCTTCCTGACCCCGATCGTCTACCACCCCGCGATCGTGCCGGCGAAGTACCGGTACGCGCTCTGGTTCAACCCCCTCTACTACCTCGTGCAGATTTTCCGCAAACCGGTCTACGACGGCGTTCTGCCGTCGCCGGCCCTCTTCGGCATGTCGCTCGCGATCGCGCTCGTGACCTTCGTCTCGGGCTGGGTCTACTTCTCGAACCGCGCCGACCGGTTCGCCTTCTACGGCTAGCGGTGAGCTCGGTCATCCTGCTGGAGAAGGTCTCCGTCCGGTACCGGATCCCGCGCGAGCGGATCGGCTCGTTGAAGGAGTACGCGATCCGGCGCCTCAAGAGACGTCTTCACTTCGACGAGTTCGAGGCGCTGCGTGACTTCTCCCTGGAGGTGTCGGGCGGCGAGAGTATCGGCGTGATCGGGAGAAACGGCGCGGGAAAGAGCACGCTCCTGCGTCTCATCGCTCGGGTGATGCCGCCCTCCACCGGACGCGTCGTGGTCGTGGGGCGGACCGCGCCTCTCCTCGAGCTTGGGCTGGGGTTCCACGGCGAGCTGACGGGCCGCGAGAACGTCATGCTCCAGGGGGCTCTCCTCGGTTTCTCGCGCGCGGAGATGCGCCGGCGGACCCCGCGGATCGTGGAGTGGGCGGAGATCGAGGAGTTCATCGACGCCCCCGTGCGGACCTACTCGACCGGCATGTCGGCGCGCCTGGCGTTCTCGGTTGCGACCGACGCCGAGCCCGACATCCTCCTGGTCGACGAGGCTCTCGCCGTGGGCGACGAGCGGTTCCAGCTCAAGTGCCACCAACGGATGGGGGAGTTCCGAAAGGCCGGCAAGACGGTTTTCCTGGTATCGCACGCGCTGTCGGCCGTGCGCGACAACTGCCAGCGCGCGGTGTGGATCCACGAGGGCCGGCTCGTGCGCGACGGCGACGCGGCGACCGTGGCTGACCTGTACCACGGCTGGTCGATCGGAGAGCGCGTGGCCCTTCCGCAGGGGCTCCTGGAGAGGGAGAAGACCTCCTGAAGCTCTTCGACCTCCTGACCGCGTACCGGAGAACGAAACTCTACGAGCGGTGGGATTACAACCACGGCCTCTACGGCCACCCGGATCCGCTTCCCACGCTGCCGCTGTCGTTCGTCTCCGACCGGATGCAGTGGGGATCCCTCGGGCGTTACATCTGGGAGTCCCGACGGGTGCCGGGCTGGACCCGGCACGCCGAGGCGATCACTCTCGCGCACGAGAGTTACGCCCTCCCGGACGGCGCCGTGGTGGTGGAGATCGGATCCTTCCTGGGGTGCTCGGCGGTCCTGCTCGCCGGCGCGCGGAAGCTCCGGGGCAGCGGGAAAGTCCACTGCATCGACCCGTTCGATGCCTCGGGAGACGCATTCTCGGTCCCGATCTACCGGACGATCCGCGGCCTCCGTAAAGCCACGCTGCGCGAGCGGTTCGACAAGTACGTCGAGCGCGCAGGGGTCTCCGACTTTATCCAGGTCCACCCCGGTCTCGCCGAGCAGGTGCTGCCGGAATGGCAGACGCCGATCGACCTGCTCCTATTCGACGGAGACCAGTCCTACGAGCCGGTGCACGCGGCCTACGACAGTTGGTCTCCTTTTCTGAAGCCCGGAGCGATTCTCGCGGTGCACAACTCCCGTCCGGGATACCGGCAGGAGAGCCACGACGGGTACGCCCGCCTGGTCGAGGAGCTCGTCCGACCGCCCGACTTCGAGGACGTGCGTTACGTGGGCTCGATGACGTTCGCCCGGAAGGCACGGCCGGCGTGAAGGTCAGCGTCTGCCTGCTGACCTACGACCACGAGCGGTACATCGCCGGCGCGATCGAGAGCGTCCTCGCGCAGAAGACCGACTTCGACTGGGAGCTCGTGGTGGGCAACGACTGCTCGAAAGACCGCACCGGCGAGATCGTGCGGTCCTATGCGGAATGGAATCCCGGCCGGGTCCGGGCGCTCCGCTTCGAGACGAACGTAGGCCTGGTTCCCAACTTCCTCCGGACGTTCGGCGCCTGCCGCGGCGAATACGTCGCGCTGCTGGACGGCGACGACTACTGGACCCATCCGTCCAAGCTGCAGCGGCAGTCGGATTTCCTCGACGCGCATCCGGAGTGCTCGATCTGCTTCCACGACGTGGCGGTGCTCCTGCCCGACGAGACCGTCTGCGAGGCCAACTACACGAGCCCCGACCAGAAGGAGTTCTCGAGCGTCGAGGATCTGTTCGAAGCGAACTTCATCGCGACGTGCTCGGCGGTGCTGCGGCGCGGCGCCGTGCCCGAGCTTCCGTCCTGGTACTCCGCCTCCCGCTGGGAGGACTGGCCGCTCTACATCCTTTACGCCGAACGTGGGAAGATCGGCTATCTGAACGAGGTCATGGCGGTCTACCGGAACCACGGACGCGGCCTCTGGTCCGGCCTCGATCCCGTGTCGCAGCTGGAGGCGGTCGTTCGTTTCCTGGAAGACCTGGACGAGCGCCTGGAACACCGCTACCGCGGACCGATCGGACGCAGCCTGGCGAAATACCGTGACCGCCTTCGCGCCGCGCGAGGCGAAGCCCCGCCGGCGGCGGTTCCCGCGGATTCCGCTCGCCCGTGAAGCGGATCGCGCTCCTCCAGTTCCACCGGGACTGGGACGTCTGCGCGAACCGGATCCGCCTCCTCCGCGATTTCAACCCGGACGTCGCGATCTACGGCCTCTTCGGCGGGGAAGAGGAGAAGTGGAAAGAGGCCGCCGCCGCGCTGGGGCCCGACGTGGAAGACGTCTTCCTGCTCCGACATCCGGACATTCGCTGGAAGTGGCAGAACACGGACCTCGGGGTGCGCCGGTGGTTTCAGGAATTCGGCCATCGCGTGGAGTTCGACGTTCTCCACGTCATCCAGTGGGACCTGATCCTGTTCGCCTCGCTCGCAAACCTCTACCGGGACGTTCCGGGCGGTGCCCTGGGCCTGACCGGCCTGACGGCGGTCGACCGGATCGCGGACCGGTGGCACTGGACGCTGGTGGAGCCGCACCGATCGGAGCTCGTCGCGCTTCGCGAAATCGTGCGTGACCGCTTCGGCGACACCGAACCGCTCGTCGCGTGCCTCGGGCCGGGATACAGCCTCCCGCGGGAGTTTCTCCGGCGGTACGCCGAGGTGGACGTCCCGGAGCTCGGACACGACGAGCTCCGGTTGCCGCTCTTCGGCCGGCTGCTCGGGTTTCCGATCCGGGACACCGGGTTCTACCCGGCCTGGTTCGACGCCGAGGGAGAAAAGCTCTTCAATGCAAACGGCGACGACATCGAGGAGTCGCGGATCCGCGCGGAGCTCGCCCGCGCCGGAGGCCGGCGCGTGTTTCACCCCTATCGGAAAGTCTTCGAGCCCGTTCCGGTGGGACTCTCTCCGGAGCACTCGCCGGCCGTCGCCGCGGAGCGTTCGGGATAACGAGGAGGAAGGTCGATGAGGATCCGGGTTCTCGCAGTTCTGGCGGTCGTCCTGTCGGTGTCGGGGCTCGTGGCCTGCGGACGTTCGGGTGAAAAGAGCGCGGGGGGCGCGAACACGGGCGCCCCGGCGGCTTCCGCGCCCGATCTGGACGGCCTGAGGGTCGAGTTCCGGTCGGCGGACGTTCCGGCGCACATGGCGCCGGGCTCTCAGGCGAACGTGCGCGTCGAGGCGAAGAACGCGGGGGATCGGGCGTGGCCGGCGGGGGGCGACGCGCCGCTGCACTTCGGCTACCACTGGGAGGCGCCCGGCGCCGACGGCAACTGGGCCGTGCTCGTCTGGGACGACAGCAACCGCGCCGGCCTTCCCGCCGACGTGCCGCCGGGCGAGTCGGTCGTCGTCACGCTGCCGGTCAAGGCGCTTCCGAACCCGTGTCCGAACTGCCGGATCGTGATCGCCCCGCTCCTCGAGATGAAGGCCTGGTCGGAGACCGCGAAATCGGTCGCGCCGGTGAACATCTCCTGACGTGAAGTCTTCCTTCCGGACGATCGCGCTCCTCGCGGCCTACAACGAGGCAGACGTCATTTCGGCCGTGATCGGCCACCTGATCGAGAGCGGCGTCGACGTCTATCTCCTCGACAACCGCTCGACCGACGACACGGTCGCGGAGGCGAAGCCCTGGCTCAAGAAAGGCCTGCTCGAGATCGAGGAGTTTCCGGCGAGCGCTCCATCGGAAGGCAATCCCTTCGACTGGACCGGGATCCTGCGACGCAAGGAAGAACTGGCGGCGTCGCTCGACGCCGACTGGTTCCAGCACCACGATGCGGACGAATTCCGGGAGGCGCCCTGGCCCGGGATGACGCTCTCGGAAGGAATCCGCTGGGTGGACCGGCTCGGATACAACTGCATCGACTTCCGCGTTTTCAACTTTCCGCCGGTCGACGACTCCTTCGAGCGCGGAGATCCGCGCGAGCACTTCCGCTACTGGTCGCAGGCCGGAGAGTTCGACCGCGGCCAGCTGAAGTGCTGGAAAAACGACGGAGGTCCGGTCTCGCTCGTCCCCTCGGGCGGCCACGAGGTCGGGATCCCGAACCGGCGGGTCTTTCCGATCCCGTTCCTGCTCCGCCACTACCCGATCCGCGGACAGGCCCACGGCCGGCGCAAGATCTTCTCGGACCGGCGGGGCCGGTTCGTCGAACGGGAGCGGGCGCGACAGTGGCACATCCAGTACGACGGTATCGAAGAGGGCGCGAGCTTCCTCGCGGACCCCGCGACGCTCCGGCCGTTCGACCTCGACCAGGCCCGCCTCGAGCTCATGCTCGACAACGCCGTCACGCGGCACGAGAAGTGGCTCGCGGACCGCGCGCGAAGCGAGGCGGAGCGAGCCCGGGACTCGGCTGCGGCGGCGACGGAGCTCGGGCAGCGCGCCCGGGACCAGGAAATCCTGGCGGAGGAACGGGGGAGACTCCTGGCCGAGCGGGAGACGCGCCTGGCAGAGCTCGAGCGCGCGCTCGGCCGGGAAGAGGGACGCCGCCACGAGCTCGAGCGGGTCGTGACCCGGAACGATCCGGAAGAGCCGCGAAGCCGCTAGAGACGGGCGGGGCGATCCGGCAGAGGCGCCGTCATCGGGGCTTGCGGAAGACCTGATACTTCCCGATCCTCCAGACCGTTTCGAGGTCCGACGGCGTCAAGGGTCGATCCGTCACGAGCCATTCGCCGGGCGCGACGGACGACAGGACTTCTTCCTCCGTCTCCCCCGCCCCATGGTTTCGCGTTCTGGCCGGACTTCCGAAGAGGTAGAGGATCGAGTAGTCCGGATACGCCACCGACGAGGCGACCCAGACGTGGACCGCGTCCTCCGGAGGGAAACGACCCTCGGCGTCCGGCTGCCCGAGCGCCTCGCGCAGCCAGGTTCCGGTCGCGACCGCGTCGGGATCCAGCGTCTGCTGGGAGCGCACCCGCTCGAACGTCCGCGCATGGTTGACGGCGACCCAAGCGAGCGCGAGCGAGAGCACGACGACGGATGACCGGCCACTCCCCGACGGCCGGAACGGCCTCGCCTCCGACATCCACGCCCGCGCAAGCGCCGCAACGGCGATGGGAAAGCAAGCGGAGACGACCACGAGGGCATTGCGCTCCGGGCGAGTGTTCGGCGCGCTGCCGATGATCGCTGCTGTGGTCAGGAGCGCGAGCGACGCGACCGCGCCACCGATCACCAGCCTCTCGCGGCGGCGGGTCTCGTCGCCCCTCCCGAAGGCGGCGATCACCCCCACGCCGAGCGCCGGAAGAAAGAGCCAGGCGTCGTAGAGGAATGCCAGCGGGAAAGCCCGGGCTCGAAGCGCCATCGACAGGCGGAGGCCGTGCTTGAGGTTGTTGGCGTCGTAGGCCGTGAGGAAAGCGAGCGGGCTTCCGAACTTGATCCAGCAGCCGAGGCTCCATATGACGCAGTAGGCGAAGGAAACGACCAGGAACAGCGGCAGGCGGCGGCGGACCGCGCCCTTCGGCGACGTCATCAGGCGGCGAGCGAAGACGAGGAGGAATGAAACGAGCATCATCCAGGCGAGCAGGTGGTATGCGGTGGACGCGAAGAAACAAAGTGCGGCGCCGATCAACGCCCGCCCCGAGGCGCGGTCTGCAGTGCGTTCGTCGAGGGCGATGAGCAGGAGACCGACTCCCGTGAGGAACAGTCCGGTCACGGGCGTCTCGGTCATCGCTCCGGTGCCCAGCAGGATGGGAAGCCACCAGGGCGCGGCTGCCACGACGGCGACCGCCGACAACCGCGAGCTTCGGTACAGACCCTGGGTCAGCACGAAGATCCCGATCAGCGGAAGAAGGTTGGAAAACGCGGCGACGAACTTGCTCGCGACGAGGGGATCTCGCAGGAGCGCCATCGCCGCCCCGTGTACGTAGAACGTTCCGCCCTGCCAGATGCCGTCCCACGAGATCAGGTACGGAGAGACGGACCATCCCCAGGAGAGAAGCCACCGCGCGACGTCGTCCGGAACCAGGTAAGCAAACCCGCGGGAAGACAGGACGAAGAGATAGATCAGCCTCCAGATCCAGGCGACGAGGATCGCGATGAGGCAGCGTTCCGGGGTGAGCGACGGCTTCGGTTCTTCACCGGTGCGGCGTCCGGCGCGCCACGCGAGGATCAGGACGAGGGCCTGAAGGCTCCAGAGGATCCCGTCGAGGATGTCGGTCGGCAGTCGGCTCTGGAGCATTGCCGTGCGTCAGCCGGCCGGCTGCAGTCGAGCGACGAAGTGCAGCCCTCCTCCGAACAGCAGGGAAAAGGGGAACGGATAGAGTCCCGGCACGTCGCCGCGGGTGGTCTCGCGAAGGCCGGACACGGCGAGCGCCGCGCTCCAGGTGGCCTTCGAGAAGTATCGGTACGGCAACACGACGCCGTGCGGGGCGTTGCCGACCCAGTCCATGAACCGAAGAATCTGCTCGTCCACCCGGGACTCGGCGAAGTGGTCCTTCACGACGACGCAGGGCGCGGCGCGCGCGCACTCGCGGAGCAGCGACACGGGGTCCTCGGCATGATGCAGGACGTCGACGAGGAGGACCGAGTCTGCCGCGCCTTCGGCCACCGGCAGGTGCGTTCCATCGAACGGCGTGACTGCGATACGGGCATCCGGCCGGGCGAGGACGTCGTATCCCTCGCCCGTCAGGTCCGGCCGCAGAGCGAGGAGCGAAGCCAGGAGGGCTCCGTCACCGCAACCGACGTCGAGCACGCGCCCGGGCGGCAGGAGCGGAGCGATCCGTTCGGCGAGCGCGCGAACCCGTCGGGAGACGACGACCCGGCCGTGGAGGGCGCCGACGGCGGCGAGAGGAGGAGGCGCGGCCGCCCGGCTCATCGCCTCTTGAGGCCGAGGATGGAAATGAAGAAGGAGGAAAGGATCGCCTGCGCTCCGAGAACCAGGAGAAGCGTACCCGGGATCATCGACCGCATCGTGCGGGGATAGTCGAGCGCGCGGTAATCGAGGCTCGACCAGAGGCCCAGTAACCGGGCCACCAGGATCGCTCCGGCCGCGACCAGCACGGCGCCGACCAGAAGTCCCGTCTCCAAGGTGACAATCCGAAAAGCCCGTTCGAGGCGGGGATCCATCGGAAGAAGCCCTTCGGTGATTGCGAAGACCTTTGCGAAAACGGCGAACGTGATGGCTTGCGTTCCGATCAGGATCATTGCTGCGGCGCCGAGCATCGTATGGACGTCGAGCGTGGCGCCGAAAAAGTTCCGGGGACCCGGCAGGATCCACGCGATCAATGCACCACCGAGCAGGGTGAGGAAGAGACCGGGCACGAGATAGAGCCACCGCGGGGAGTAGATGAGGAAGAACCGAAGAGTCCGCCAGCCATCTCTCCAGGTCCGGAGGTGCGGAGGCCGGGAACGGCCGTCCGGTCGGAGGGTCGCCGGAATCTCCGCGATCTTCAGCCCGAAAAGCGACGCCTTGACGATCATCTCGACGGCGTACTCCATGCCGGTCGTTTTCAGATCGAGCCGCTCGACGGCGGTCCGCCGAAAGGCCCGGATTCCGCAGTAGATATCCGAAGCCGGTACCCGGAAAAACAGGCGTCCGAGGAACGAAAGGACGGGGTTTCCAAACCAGCGGTGCAGGGCGGGCATTGCGCCCGGCTCGATGCGGCCCCGGAAGCGCGAGCCGAGCACGAGATCGTTGCCTTCTTCGAGTTTCCGGACGAACGCGGGCACGGCGCCGAAGTCGTAGCTGTCGTCGGCGTCTCCCATCACGACGTGCCGCCCCCGGGCGGCGGCGATTCCGCCGATCAGCGCCGATCCGTAGCCCTTCTCCTGGACCCGGACGACACGGGCGCCGGCTCGGGCGGCGATCTCCGGCGAGCCGTCGGTCGACCCGTTGTCCGCGACGACGATCTCTCCCGGCATCCCGGCCGCCTCCAGCGCGAGGCGCGCCGTGGCGATGCATTTTTCGAGGGTTTCGGCCTCGTTCAAACAGGGCATCACGACGGATACGGCGAGGTCATCCGGGGTCATCGCGCCGGATTATTGTCGAAGACGGCGCGACCGCTCCCGGGCCGGATTCGACTTTCCGGTGATAAGATTCGCGCCGATTCGTACCCAGTTCGTGCGGCGGCTGGAGGAGCAACCGGGCTCGCGAGAGCGCCCGTCTATTCGCTAGCGGCCGGAGGCCGAATCCGGGGGGAGAGGTTGGCGGACGTCTTCGAGAAAGCGGCCCGGCACGTCGACCGAGAAAAGAGGCTGCTCGATCGCGACTCCGAGCCCGCCTCGATCCCGGACCGGTCGACGCCCAACTTTGCTCCCTGGCCCGATTGCCGAACGGATCTCGCCGACGCGAACGCGCAGTATCACCCGGGGACCCTGTTCCCGGGAACGCCGGCGGCAGGGCTCAAGAGGCTGATCCTGCGGGTGATGAACGTTTATACGTACCGCCAGGTCTTCTTCAACGCGGCGGTCGTGCGGATCCTCAACCGGTGGGACGAGCGCCTGCGGGGGCTCTCCGGAGAGCTCGCCGGGTTCTCGAGACGGCTGGCGGAAAGGGTCAATCGCCAGGTCGCCCTGATCGAAGAGCGCCGGGGAATCTGGGAGGCACGGCTCGCCGGTCAGCTCGGAGCGCTCGAAGACCGGACGAGCGCCTCGGAGTCCGACATTGCGGAGCTCGAGTCGAGAGCACGCCGGGAGCGGGCGCGCGTGGACGCGCTGGAGGACTCGGTCCGCCGGCTCGAAGCGCTCCTCTCCCACGAGCGGGAGACCGCCGGTGCGGGCACGCCTCGCTGAGGGGAGGAGCCCGGTCCTCGGGAAGGTTCCCATGCGACGGGTAGCGGGCGGAAGACCGCGCCGCGTGAGGGCCTACTCGTGAAAATCGCGATCGTCGTCGTCGAGCACCCGACCGACCGCGGCGGCGCGGAGGTCCTGTACGACGGGCTGGAACGCGCTCTTGCCGAAGCGGGGCACGACGTCGAGAGAGTCGCGCTTCCCTGCGACGAGTCGACGTTCGCCGGCATCCTCGAGGGATATGCGGCGGCCCGCTCTCTCGACCTCCATGCGTTCGACCTGGTGATCTCGACGAAAGCGCCGAGCTTCAACCTCCGCCATCCCCGGCACGTCGTCTTTCTCCTCCACACGGTCCGCGTCTTCTACGACATGTTCCCCTCGTGGACCGACGGCTCCCCGGAGAGCCGGGCGCAACGCGACCGGATTCGGGAGCTGGATTTCGAGGCGCTCTCCGCGATTCCGGACGGCCGCCGGTTCGCGATCGGCGAGGAGGTCGCCAACCGGCTCCTCGATTCGCTCGGCCTGAGCGCGCAGGTCCTTCACCCCGCTCTCGCCGACGCCGACCACTTTCACGACGGACCGTTCGAGCACTTCCTCCACTCCGGGCGGCTGCACCCGTGGAAGAGGGCCGACCTCGTGATCGATGCCTACCGGTCGCTCGCGACGGACGTTCCTCTTCTCGTCACCGGCACGGGCGAGGCCGAGGGGGACCTCCGGCGCCGCGCGGAAGGGGACGCCCGGATCCTCTTCCTGGGCGAAGTCTCGCGCGAGTCCCTTTACGATCTCTACTCGCGGGCGCTCGCGGTCCCGTTCGTTCCTCTGCGCGAAGACTTCGGCTACGTGGCCGTCGAGGCCATGCTCTCCGGCAAGCCGGTGGTGACGGCGTCGGACTCGGGGGAACCGGCCCGACTCGTCGTGCACGGGAAGAGCGGGCTCGTCGTCGAGCCGCGCGCCGACGCGATCGCGGAGGCTCTCCAGAAGCTCCTCGAGTCGCCGGCCGAGGTCCGGCGGATGGGCTACGCCGGAAAACTGCGGACTTCCCACATGCGCTGGGACACCGTCGTCGAACGGCTGATCTCCTCGGTGACCGATTCCGAACCCTCCACTCCGTTTCCCCGGGTCGTCTCGTCCGCCCGGACCCGCGTGCTCATCGTGGACAACCAGCCGATCGAGCCTCCGATCGGGGGCGGACGCATCCGTCTCTTCGGCCTCTACACGAACCTGCCGTCGGACCTCGATCCGGTGTACGTCGGCACGTACGACTGGCCGGGCCCCGAGTACCGGTCGGTCCTGCACGCGGGAAGGCTTCGCGAGGTCACGGTTCCGCAGAGCGCCGCCCATTTCCGGGCGCATGCCTCGCTCCAGGCGATGGACCCGACGCTCACGATGGACGTCACGTTTCCGCTGCTGTCCTTCCTGTCGAAGGCCTTCGCCGATCGGGTGGCGTACGAGGCGCGGTCGGCCGACGTCATCGTCTTCAGCCACCCCTGGGTGTTCCCGATCGTCTCGCGGCTGCCGGAGCTCGAAGGAAAGCCCTTCATCTACGACTCGCAGAACGTGGAGGGGCACCTCCGCCGCTCGCTGCTCGGCGAAAAGGGACTGGCCGGCGGCATCGCGGAGATGGTCGAGAGCCTCGAGCGCGAGCTCTGCGCCCGGGCCTCGGCGGTCTTCGCGTGCTCCGCGGACGATGCCCTCGCTTTCGAGCTGCACTACGGGGTTGATCCCTCGAAGATCCACGTCATTCCGAACGGCACGAACGTCCATCTCGTCGTCCCGGGCGCCGACCGGACGCTCGCTCGGAGGGCGCTGGGACTCCCGGCGGACGCTCGCGTCGTCGTCTTCCTGGGCAGCCGGTATGCGCCGAACGCGGAGGCCGCCCGGTTCATCTGGACGACTCTCGCCCCGGCTTTGCCCGACGTCCGGTTCGTCATTGCCGGGGGGTGCACGGACGAGCTCCACCCGCAGGACATCCCGGAAAACGTGATGGTCCTCGGAACGGTCGAGGCGGCCGTCCGGGACCGCGCGCTGGCGGCGGCGGACCTGGCGATCAACCCGATGAGCCGCGGCTCCGGGACCAACATCAAGATGTTCGACTTCTTCGCGGCCGGACTGCCGACCGTGACGACCGGCGTCGGCGCGCGGGGCCTGGGGTCCGGCGCCGGCATCGCCTACCAGGTGGCGGACCTGGACGACTTCGCGGCGCAGGTCCGGGCCCTCCTCGACTCGGAGCCGCGCCGGCGCGAGATGTCCGCGTCGGCGCGGACCCTCGCCGAGTCGCGGTTCGACTGGCGCACGATCGGGGCCACGGCGGGCCGCGTCGTGCGAGCGGTCGCCCGCGGCTCGCACGCCGAGCTCGTCCGGCCGGGCCGGTTCCGCCTGGCCGTTCTCTCGACGTGGAACACGCGATGCGGCATCGCGGACTACACCGCCTCGCTGACCCGCGGCTTTCCAAACGGGTCCGACGTCCGCATCTACGCGGAAGCCCGATCGTGCGGCCAGGCGGAGTCTCACGTCCGCAAGAACTGGGAGATCGGGTTGCACGACCTCTCCGCGCTCGAGTCCGATCTCGAGAGAGACGCGGTCGGCGGCGTGCTGCTGCAGCACAATCCGGCGTTCTTCACGGAGGAGGCCTTCGGCCGGCTCCTGCGGCGCCTGCGCGAGAACGGCATTCCGGCCGCCATCACCCTTCACGCGGCCCAGGGGATCCGCCTCGACCGCGATCTCGCCGCCGAGCTCGGCCGGGCGGCGCGGATCTACGTTCACCGGCCGAGTGACGTGACCTGGCTCGCGGCCCATGGGGTCAATGCCGCGGTGCGGGTGCTTCCCCAGGGGATCCCGCAGATACCGGATCGGTCGCCGGAGTGGGTGAAGAGCCGCGTCGGCCTGGCGGGAAAGTTCGTGATCGGACACTTCGGGTACCTGCGGCCGCACAAGGGCGTGCGGGAGCTCATCGAGGCGTTCGACGTTCTGGCCGGCACGATGCCGCACGCGCACCTCGTTCTGCTCTGCGCGGAGTATCCGAGCGAGGATTCCCGCGAGTACCGAAGGCTCTGCGAGGAAAGAATCGCGGCGTCTCCGGCTCGGGATCGAATCCACGCCTCGTTCGATCACCTGCCGCTCGAAACCGCGGGTTTCCTCCTCCAGGGGTGCGACGTGATCGTCTTTCCCTACGACTCGTCCCGCGAGTCGTCGAGCGCCGCCGTCCGGCTGGCGATCGCGTCGAAGAGACCGATCGTGGTCAGCGGCTCCGGGATCTTCGAGGAGCTCGAGGGGATCGCCGAGGTGGCGCCGTCGCGCGAGCCCGCGGCGCTGGCGGAATTCCTGTCCGGCTTCGACCGGAATGGTCCTGACGCCGAGGCGCGCGAGCGGCTGCGCCGGTTCGCGGCGCGGCGGGACTGGTCGCGTGTATCCGCCTTCGTCTGGGGAGACCTGCGGTCGCTCGACCGGGCCGTCTCGTAATGTCGCACGACCGTCTTCTCCGCTCCGACCCGGTCAAAGAGAGCGCCGCGCCGCGCCCGGCCGACGAGACCCGCCCGCGGATCGGCGTCTGGGGCCGCTTCGACTCCGCGGGTTTCGCGGACCTCGTTGCCCCCTGGATCCTGGAGGGGGAGATCCGCCGCCGGGTGCCGGGAGCCGAGCTCCGGGTCTACGCGCCGCTCGACCGCGGACGGGCGCTCGGCTCGGATCCGGGCTTTGCGGCCGTCGACCTCGGAGAGTGGGGGCAGAGGCGATCCTCCGCGCTGTGCGAATCCCTCGATTGCGTCTTCGTGACCGGCGATCTCTTCGGCGCATCGGACTAGCCGGGCACCGTGCCGAACGAAGAGGCGGGCGGGCCGCGGCTGTCTCCCTTCCTGGTCGAAGGGTTGAGTTCCGCGTCCGGCGAGGAGTGCCCGGTCGCGTGGAGCGCGGTGGGCCTCGCCTTCGATCTCGAGGCCGAAGAGGCCGACCGGCTCCGGACGTCTCTGGCGTCCCGTCCGTACGTGTCGGTCCGCGACGAAGCCTCCCGGCTGCGCCTGCGGCGGGCCGAGGTGGACGGGGAAGTCGCGCTGGTTCCGGATCCGCTGCTCCTCCTGCCGCGGGCATTTCCGGACGCGGTCCGGGATCGCCGGCTGGACTACCTGAGACAGATGGGTTGGTTTCCGCCCTCCGGCGCCCCGCTCGTCGTGCAGCAGAGCACGATTCTCCGGGAGCGGGCGGAAGAGCTCGTGGCGAGCCTCGCGACCGCCCTCGAGAGATCGCCGGTCCCGGTCGTGCTCGTCGACCTCGGCCCGGGGGCCGCTGACACGCGCCTCGCGGAGGCGGTGTCGCGACACCTTCCGGTTCCCACGTTCCGGATGCCCTCGCACGCCGGCGTCAGCGACGTCGTTGCGGCGCTTTCCCACGCGCGGGCGTTCGTGGGCACTTCGGCCCGGGCGGGCGTCGCCTGCTCGGCGTTCGGCGTGCCGGCCGTCGTCGCTGACCGATCTCTCCTCGGGAACCCGCGAAAGCTCGTGATCGCCATCCGTGACACCGTTCGCGCTCCCGCCGGCCCCGGACCGACCGTCCCGGACCTCGCCGCTCTCTCCGAGCACTTCGATCGCCTCGCGGGGCTCGCGGAGTCCGCGGTGCTCGTGCGGCTTCGGCGAAACGGCGCGACCGCCGAGACGCTCCTCGCGCGACTGCGGGAGAACGACCGCGTCCTCGAATCCTGGCGCCAGGCGTACGCCGCCCGGACCCAGCAGGTCGTCGAGCTGCGCCTCAAGTCGGCCGACCTCGCCGAGAAGGAGGCGAAGCTCGGGGCGGAGGTCCAGACCCTGACGGATGAGAACGCGCGCCGCCATCACGCGTGGGCGGCGGCGACGTTCGACCTCGCGGCCGAGCGCTCGCAGCGCGAGACGGCTTCGAAGGAGCTCGAAAAGGAGCGGGAGCTCTCGGCCCGGACGCTCGCGGAGCGCGAGGCTTCGTCCCGGGAGGCCGCAGAGCTGCGGGCGCAGAGGATCCGGCTGCAGACCGACCTCGAGGAGGCCACGCGCCGCGAAAAGCGCGCCGCGGAAGAGGCCGCCACTCTCCAGAGCGAGGTCGACCGGGCTCGAGAGCGCCTGGACAAGGCGCGCGCGGACTACGCGGACCTGCGCGCGACGCACGCTCTGCTCTTCACCGAGATCGCCGAGACGCGCGCCGACCTCGGCCGTTCGGCCGAGCTGGTCGACGAGCTGCAGGCCGAGCTGGATCGGCTCCGGGCCCTGCAGTCGCCGGACTCCCCGTGAGCAAGTTCGTCTTTCCCCGGGTCGACCGGCCGGAAGTGTCGATCTCCGTCGTGACCCACGGGGCCGAGCCGTGGGTCTGGAGGACACTCGAGGCCGTCCTCGACCACACCGAGCCGGTCTACGAGGTGATCCTGGTCGACAACGCGTCCCCCCGCGGCATGGTGCGCCGTCTCCAGTCGGACCTCGAGAACGTGCGGACCGTGTTTCACGAGAAGAACCGCGGCTTCGGTCCGGCGAGCAACGAAGCGGCGGGGCTCGCCCGGGCGCCTCTCCTCGCCTTCCTGAACAGCGACGCCCTCGTGCACGAGGGCTGGTTCACGTTCCTGCGGGAGCGGATCGAGAGCGCTCCGGACGTCGCCGCGGTCGCGCCGCGCCTCTTGAATCTCGACGGAACACTCCAGGAGGCCGGAGCTCTTCTTTACGGCGACGGGTATACGCAGTTCGTAGGTTTCGGCGACGAGCCGGATCGGCCGGCGTACCGGTTTCCCCGGGAGGTCGACTACGCGTCGGCGGCCTGCCTGCTGGCGCGGGCGCGGCCGTTTGCCGAGGTGGGCGGGTTCTCGGCCCGATACGCCCCCGCCTACTACGAGGACGTGGATCTGTGCCTCGAGCTTCGTCGGCGAGGCTACCGGACGCTGTACGAACCCCGCGCGCTCGTCACGCACGCCCGCGGCGCTTCGGGCGACCCGGAGCTCGCGAGAAATCTCTGGCTGCGCAACCATCCGATCTTCACGGCACTGTGGAAGGACTCGCTGGCCGGGCGGCCCGCGCACCCACCGGAGGAGGGAAGTTCGCGCCTTGCCGACGCCTCCCGCGACGCGCCGACCGCGGGCCGGATCCTTCTCGCGACTCGACGATTTCCGACGTCCTCTGCGGGGGGGGACGCGAAGGGCGCCGCTCTCGTGCGGTGGCTCGCGCGCGCGTATCCCTGGTCGCGGCGGACTCTTCTGTCCGCTTCGCCGCCGCCCGCCGCCGAGGCGGCGGAGGAGCTGCTGAACCAGGGCTGGGAGATCGCGGACGCCGACACGGTCGCTCGACGGGCGCTCCATTACGACGCCGTCATCCTGCGGGAGCTCGACTCGCCACACGCTTTCGACGCGGTCCTCGACACGCTCGCGGATGGAGCCGCCATGATCCCGGATCCGCGCGTGCCCGACGATCTCGTGTCCGCGCTCGCGGCAGCCGGGGTTCCCGCGGAGACGCTCGACCCCGCGTCACCCGGAACGGTCGAAGCCGCGGCGCGGCGTTGATTGAGTCGGCCGCGGGCCTCGGCATAGACTCGCCCCATCCTTCAGAGACCGTCGGGGGGTTCGTGACGGCAAACGACTCGGTCGAGGCGGAGCGCCGGGGCCTTCCGGATGCCCGCAGATGCGGCGAAAACGAGGCGGAGGTCCTGCAGCTGCGCCTGCGGCTGAAGGAGAGCATCGCCCGGGAAGCCCGCCTGGTGGAGAGAACGGTCCTCGCGGAGGAGAACCTCGAAGCCGCGCTCTCGACCGAGCACGATCTCCGGCAGCAGATCGGGCGCTACGCGGAGTTCCACCGGGCGGTGACGCAGTCGTCGGCCTGGCGAGTGGTCCAGTTCCTGCGGAGGCTCGTCGGGAGGGAGTGGTGAACGAGGGCTGGACGATCGCCTACCTCGAAGCGCGCGTGGCCCACCTGGAGAAGCAGCTCGTCGAGACCTCCGCGATCTACCGCGCGTTCGTCCGCGAAGCCTGCGACGAGGACGTCACCAACGCCTCCCGTGCGGCAATGGGTCTTCCGCCGCTGCCGCGCGCGGGCTTCGGGCTCCGGGGCTGGGCCGAGACGACCACGCTCGCGCCGGCGGACGTCGAGAAGACCATGCACGAGCTCTGGCGCTCCGTGACGCCACCCGACTTCGGCGACCGGGAATGAGTCCCCGGAAAGCGACCCTCATCGTCCTCGCGTGGAACCGCTGGGACCTGACCCGGCGCTGCCTCGATTCGCTTCTCTCGACAGACCTCACGGACGCCGAGGTGCTCGTCGTCGACAACGGGTCGACCGACGAAACCCCCCGGGCCCTGCCGGCGTACGCGGGAGTGCGGGTCCTCCGGAACCCGTCGAACCTGGGGTTCGTCGGCGGGAACAACGCCGGGATCGCGCAGGCCGATCCGGCATCCGACATCGTCCTCCTGAACAACGACGTCGAGTTCCGGCAGCGGGACTGGCTGCAGCTTCTGCGCGCGTGCACTCACACCACCCCCGGCGCCGGGATCGCCGGCTGCCGCCTGGTTCTCCCGGACGGCCGGCTGCTCCACGCCGGGACCTACATCCTCCCGGACACGATGTGGGGGCAGCAGCTCGGTTCTCTCGAGAAGGACGTCGGTCAGTACGCCGGCACGCGCGAGGTCGAGGGGATCGTCTTCGCCTGCGCCTACATCCGCCGCGAGGTGATCCAGGCGATCGGCGGTCTCTGTACGGATTTCGTTTCCTACTTCGAAGACACCGACTACTGCCTCCGGGCGAAGGTTGCCGGATTCCGGACCGTCGTTTGCGGCGACGTGACGCTCGTCCACGACGAGCACGGCTCGACCGTCGGGGACGACGGGCGCTTCATGAAGATCTTCAAGGCGAGCCAGGCCGTGTTCCGGAAGAAGTGGGAGAGGCAGCTCGAGTCCCGGTACCGGCACGACGTCCTCTGGCAGTCGATCCTGAACTTCCCGACCGGCTACGCGATGAGCTCGCGGGAGATCCTGAGGGCGCTCGATCGCCGGGGCGTTCGCGCGCGGTACCGCTACGTCTACGGCCCCGGGACCCCGTTCCCGGTACGGGAGATGGAAAACTGCGGCGATTACACGATGAACGTCATCGCGGCGCGCAACGGCGCGAAGCGGCCGGCGGTCGCGGTGGTCTACGGCCAGGGGGACGTCTTCGACCGGAACCAGGGGCGCCGCAAGGTCGGCTTCACGATGCTCGAGGTCGATAGATTTCCGGCCGACTGGGTCCGGCAGGCCAACCGCATGGACGAGGTCTGGGTGCCGACCGAGTTCAACCGGCAGGGCTTCGCGGCGTCCGGCGTGAAGCGGCCGATCCACCGGATCCCGCTGGGCGTCGACCCAAACTACTTCCACCCCGGAATCCGCGGCGTCCCCAACCCGAACGGGGAGTTCGTGTTCCTCTCCAACTTCGAGTGGGGGGAGCGCAAGGAGCCGTGGCTGCTGCTCAAGGTATTCAACGACGAGTTCCAGGCGGGGGAGC
>JBKPMI010000390.1:0-6518 GCA_046732075.1 Acidobacteriota bacterium
TCCTCGGACGCTACGGAAGGGGTGATCTCCGCGAGGGCGTCGGAGACGGCCGCGGAAGTCGTCTCCTCCGGATAGGTGAAGACCGCGTTGCCCTCGCCCGAGAAGCTCTCCTCGAGCTTCAGAACGGCCTTCCGGATGCCGGGCCGCTTCCGCCCGAGCTCCGTGAGCGCCGCGACGAGATCTTCCCGGGAGCGGAGGTCCTCGAAGCCCTCGGGCAGATCGACCCCCGCCTCCCGGAATACCCGCCGGCTTCCGGATTTGGTTCCGAGATGCTGCAGGTCCGGATCGACCCCGTTCAGAGGGATTCCGAGAAGCACCGCGAGCCGCCGCTCGAGCGGCGTGGCGTTGTAGACCGTGAGAAACGCCCGGCTCGGATCGCCGATTCCGTACCGGATGCGCTGGATGAGCCGCGGCCGCTCCAGGATCTTCTCGGTCAGGGAACGCGGCGAGGCGTCGTGCGCACAGAGAAGCGTCAGCCGCGAGCGGGCATGGCTCGCGGGGATGCCCGCCAGGAGCTCGAAGTAGTACTCGAGGATCATGGGATGCACCGGCCGCGAGGTCACGTAAACCATGCGCGCCTGCGGATTGCGCAGCCGGATCAGGAGGAACAGAAGGCGTTCCTCGTAGTAGTTGGCACCGTCGAGCTTTTCGAGCTCCCGCTCGTCGAGCGTCAGGGAGGGAACGACGACCGACGTGTACGGCTGCTCTTCCTGGTTCGAGAGCGCATTCCAGAGCTCTTCCAGGCGCGGTTGCAGGCGCCGGAACTCCTCGAGCTCGTGCTCGGGAGAGATGTCGCGGAGAAACGGCGGTTTCGGGATCACGGGATTCCGGCGAAGGATACCGAAAGCGGGGCGGACGTGGTTGGATAGCGCCCAACTCATGGCGGGCGCCGGCTTTCCGAAGGGATTCCTCTGGGGCGCCGCGACGTCGGCCTACCAGATCGAAGGATCGCCCCTTGCCGACGGAGCGAAGCCCAGCAACTGGCACCGCTTCTCGCACACGCCCGGCTGCGTCGCGAACGGCGACACGGGCGACGTCGCTTGCGACCACTACCGCCGCTTCCGGACGGACGTCCGGCTCATGGCGGACCTCGGGCTGAACGCCTACCGCTTCAGCGTCGCCTGGAGCCGCATCCTGCCGGACGGCACCGGCAAGGCGAACCCGCGCGGGCTCGCGTTCTACGACCGGCTGGTGGACGCGCTCCTCGCGCGCGGGATCCAGCCGTTCGTCACTCTCTTCCACTGGGACCTGCCCGCCGCGCTCGACGACCGCGGGGGCTGGCTGAACCCGGACATGGCCGGCTGGTTCGCGGACTACGCGCGGACCGTGTTCGATCGGCTCGACGACCGCGTCCGATTCTGGGCCACGCTGAACGAGCCCTGGGTCGTGACCGACGGCGGCTTTCTCCACGGCACGCTCGCGCCCGGACATCGGAGCGCGTTCGAGGCCGCGATCGCCTCGCACAACCTGCTGCGCGCGCACGGCGCGGCCGTGCGGGCCTACCGCGCGCAGGGCCGCCACGCGATCGGTCTCGTCGTGAACCTCGAGCCGAAGTTTCCGGCGACGACGTCGGCGCGCGACCGCGACGCGACCGCCCGGGCCGACGCCTACATGAACCGTCAGTATCTCGATCCGGTCTTTTTCGGGCGGTATCCGAGAGAGTTGCCCGCGACCTTCGGCGAGGCGTGGCCGCGGCCCGCGCCGGACCTGACCGGAATCCGGGAACCGATCGACTTCCTCGGGATCAACTACTACACGCGCGGAGTCATGCGCGACGCTCCGGAGACTCTGCCGCCGGCGGCAGTGAAGGTCCTGCAGCGGCGGCTCCGCACCGAAACGGGCTGGGAGGTCTACCCCGCCGCGCTGACGCAGGTTCTCGATTGGGTACGCCGGCTTTACGGGAGGATTCCGCTCTACGTCACCGAGAACGGCGCCGCGTTCTCCGACGCACCGGCTGCCCGGGACCTGAAACCGGACGTGCTCCGCGTCCGATACCTGCGCGATCACATCCTGGCGGCGCGCCGGGCGATCGAGGCGGGCGTCGACCTGCGGGGCTACTTCGTCTGGTCTCTGCTCGACAACTTCGAGTGGAGCCACGGCTTCTCGAAACGCTTCGGCATCGTCCACGTCGACTACCGGACCCAGAAGCGCACGCCCAAGGCGAGCGCGCGGTTCTACGCGGAGGTGATCCGGACGAACGGGGCGAACGTCAGCGCCGGAAGAGGACGTCCGCCGGGAGCTTCCGCACGACGAGCTCGGGCCCCGAAAAAGTCACCGCGCGCCCGCCGACGGTGACGCGTCGCGGGACGGCGGAGAGCGGCGGCCGGATCGCCAGCCCTCCCGGCGGAACGCGGAGGTCTCCCCCCACCGTCACGCGGACGCCGTCCCCATCGTCTCGCATCGCCAGGTCGAGCCTGCCCCAGCGCGTGCGCAGGCCGCGCACCGAGACGCCGGGCGCCGGGAGCCAGTCCGCCGGGACCCCCGCGCCGAGGACGAGGGCTCCGTCCTCCGGCCGTTCCCAGGCGAAGAAGTCGAGAAGCGACCGGACGTAGTCCGACCCGACCCAGCCGTGCGGCATGTCCCCGATGAATTTCGCCGTGCGCGGGTCGCGCCAGACGACCTCGGCCCACTGGTTCCACTCGGGCGGCCGCCGGTCGGCGAAGAGAAAGTCCGCCAGCTCCTTCGCCCGCTCGCGCCACCCCAGCCGGATGAAGGCGCCCACGGTGCGCCACTCGTATGGCGTGTAGGCCTCCTCCCCCTTCGTGCCGGCCTTGCGGGCCCGGAGGCTCGCCCAGTACTTCTCGAACGTCTGCGCGAGCTCGCGCGGCGGTAGCCGGAACTGTTCCTCGCCCGGCGACAGCGCGATCGTCGTCGAGGTGGCGTCGAGGTCGGCGAGGTCCGCGGAGCCCGGCACGAAGTCGATGCCGCGCTTCGCGATGACCGCGCGGATCGAGGCGTGGACGTCCGCGCGCAGCTCATCGCGGGACGCCGTGAACCGCCGGGCGTCTTCGTCCCGCCCGAGCGCGGCGGCGAGCTCCGCCGCGTCGGTCAGTCCCCGGATCGCCCAGAAGTCGTCCCAGTAGGAGTGCACGGGATGCGCGGAGTAGCCCTCGTGGCTGATGGATTCCGGGAGGAGTCCGAAAAAAATGCGTTTGCCCTCCGCCGCGTAGTCGGGCGTGCGCCGCTTCCCGCGGAGCTCGTCGATGTAGGCCGCCGCCTTCGCGAGGTGCGGCCACACCTCCTCGATCGTCGCGCGGTCCCGGGTGAAGCGGTAGTACTCGCCGGCCAGGTAGAGGAGCTCGCCGTGGCTGTCGTTCTCGGGGACCGGGTCCGCTCCGCGCCGGTCCACGCAGCAGGGCACTTTTCCGTCGTCGAACTGGAACGGGGCAAACCACCTCAGGAAGTCGCGGGCGACGTCCGGCTGGTCGAGCCGCAGGAGCGCCGCGGACGTGAGTGCGCCGTCTCGGATCCACGACCGCGCGTACGAGCGGGAGCCCGGCTGGATGGCCGGCCCGTCCCGGTTGATCCGGATCCAGCCGGCGTTCGACCGCGCAGCGAGCGCGAACGCGGCGCCGTCCCGCGGCAGGTCGAGCACGACGCCGCCCAGCTTCACCTGCCAGGACCGCTCCGCCTCCGCGAGCCGCCGCTCGAAGTCGCCTCCCCACTCCCGCGGCTCGACCGCCGCCCCGGGGAGCGGGACGGCGACGACGATTTCCCTCGAACCCCCCGGAGGAAGGTCGAGATTCCACGCGAACGCGCCGGAAGCGAAGCCGTCGGCGTCCGTCGCGGAAGCGGCCGGCGGGAGCTTCCCCCCGGCGAGCCACGACGCGATCTCTCCGCCGTCGAAGCCGGAGGCGCCGAACGCGTCGGGCGGCTCGAGCGCGACGAGGGCGCGGTTCCCGTCGACCCGCAGGACGTCTCCGTCGCGCGCGATCGACCGGATCGGCGAGAAGCCGCCGGGCAGGTTGAGGAACTGCGACGGCGGGTTGACCTGGAGCGGCCGGGCGGCGAGGAAGAGCTTCGCGATCGCGCGCGAGGCACCGGCGTTCCGGACGCGGTAGCGGGCTCGGAGCGTGGAACCGTCGGGCGGACCGTCGGCCATGGCGGTCACCTCCAGCTCGAGGCCGCCGGGATGGCGAAGGGTTGCCGTCGGAATCGGCAGGTCGCCCTGCGCGAGAGCGTGCGACGTCTGCGCGTCCATCCAGCCGAGGAGCTTCCCCTTCGACCAGAGGAACGGCTCCAGCGAGAATCCGCCGCGGCCGGTCTCGAGCACGCCATCCTCGGACAGCAGACCCTCGTCGCGGGAGCCGTCCACTCCGACGAGCGCCCAGTAGGTTCCCTGTCCCACGAGGGAGCGCGGCCACGTGCCGCGGGGCGCGTCGCGAGCCACGTTCTGCAGGAACGCCGTCGGTGTCTCCGAGAACTCGGGAGGCACGACCGCGGCCTCGCGGAGCGCGTAGCCCGAGGCGCGGGCGCTCGCCTTCAGCGCCAGCCGCAGGTAGCGCGCATCGGTATCGGGCAGATACAGGAACGCCTTCCCCCCGCGGCCGGCGGCGATTTCCTTCCGCCGGGACCAGGACTTCCGGTCGTCGGACATCGCGACCTCGTACCGGCGCGGGAAGTCGCTCGCGTCCCACTCCAGAACCGCGCCTCCGATCTCCCGGCGGACGCCCAGGTCCAGCACGACCTCCTGGGCTTCGCCGGCGGCCGCAGCGCTCCTCCACGCCGTCGCGGGATTTCCGTCGACCGCGAGCGCGGCCGCGGACCCGGTGGCGGCGGAGGACGCGGTCGCGAGGAGCGGCGGAGGCTTCGCGGTCGCGGGCGGGAGCTCCTCGAGCGCGAGGTCGTCCAGCCAGACCGACCCCTTACCGCCCGAGGCGGCAGTCACCGTCACCTCCACGAAACCGAGGTCCCGGAGCTCGCCTCCCCCCGCCGGTCCCCAGGCGTAGGAGACCTGCCGCTTGCGGATCCGCACGGTCGTAAAGTCGCGGGAAAACTCGTACGGCCGGCGGACGGACCACCAGACGTTCTCCCCGGAGGCGTCGAGGAGCTTGAATTCCAGCGTCTGCGGCGCGGTCTCCCCTTTCAGCCGCAGACCGATCGCCCAGTTTTCCGGCAGCCGGATCGGAAACGCGCGCCGGACCGCGGCCCAGCCGGCGTGGCCGCCGAAGTCGAAGTCCAGGCGGAGGGACTTCCCGGTCCCGCCCGCGCCGGAGTCCGACGCGAGCGTCAGACGGACGCCGTCGGATGGCGCCGCGGTCCAGAGCGACGGATTGCCGAAGTCGTCGAGGACGCGTCGCAGCGGTGGAGAGGACGGCGCGGGAAGGAGGAGCGCAGCGCCCGCGAGGATCGCGGAGGCGAGCCGCCTCACTCCTTCACGCCACCGAGCATGATGCCTTCGATGTACTGCCGCTGCAGGACCAGGAAGAGCAGCAGGACCGGCATCACGGTCAGGACCGAGCCCGCCATCATGAGCTCCGTGTCGAGCGCATGCTCGCCGACGAGGCTCGCGAGCGCGACCGGCAGCGTGTACCGGCGCTCGTCGGTCAGGACGATCAGGGGCCAGATGAAGTCGTTCCACGTCGCGAGGAAGGTGACGATCCCGAGCGTCGTCAGAACCGGGCGCAGGAGCGGCAGGACGATCTTCCGGTAGATGGTGAGCTCGCCCGCGCCGTCCAGCCGCGCCGACTGGATCAGGTCGTCCGGGATGCCGAGCGCGAACTGCCGGACGAGGAAGACTCCGAGGATCGTGGCGGCCGCGGGAAGGACGACGCCCGCGTAGGAATTGACGAGTCCGAGCGAGCGGAGCAGCAGGAAGAGCGGCAGCATCGCGATCGGCGTCGGGATGATCATCGCGGTGAGAAGTCCGCCGAACAGCCGGGATCGCCCCGGAAAGCGCAGCTTCGCGAACGCGTAGCCGGCCATCGAGTTCAGGAGCAGGGACACGAGCGTGATCGCCGAGGCGACGAGGAGGCTGCTGCCGAAGGCGCGTCCGAGGTCGAGGCGGGTGAAGAGCTCGCGGTAGTGCACGAGCGTGGGGCTCGACGGCAGGAAGCGCGGAGGGAACGTATTCGCCTCTCCCGTCGGCATGACCGAGGCGGAGATCATCCAGACGAGCGGGGCGAGCGCGGCCGCCGCGCCGACCACCAGCCCGAGGTGGAGCAGGATCTTCGCCACGGGACGCTTCACGCGCTCCGCCTCTTCTCGATCCGGAACTGGATCACGGTGAACGCGAGGATGACGAGGAAGAGCACGACCGCGATCGCCGCGGCGTAGCCCATGTTCCACCAACGGAAGCCGTGCTTGTACATGAGGAGCCCGGTCGACAGCGTGGCGTTCAGCGGCCCGCCGCCGCCGGTCATGACGTACGGCTCCGCAAAGAACTGGAAGTACCCGATGGTCGTCATGATCCCGAGGAAGAGAAACGTCGGGGCGAGCATCGGAAGCGTGATCTTCCGGAAGACCTGGCCCGCCCCCGCGCCGTCCAGCCGCGCCGCCTCGTAGAGAGACTCCGGGAT
>JBKPMI010000391.1:0-2498 GCA_046732075.1 Acidobacteriota bacterium
GACCAGCGCCGATCCCATCGCACGCGCGCTTTCTGTGAGGGATTTCCCGGTCTCCGCCGAGACGAGCGCCAGCAGCTTCTCGGCCACCACGAAGACGCGGCCGGCGCCGTCGGAGACCAGGAGATACGTCTCGTCCGGATGGACCGCGATCGCCAGATTCGACGGGATCGTCCAGGGCGTCGTCGTCCAGATCAGGGCCTCCGGCGCCGGGCCGCCGGGGCGTGCCCCGCCGAACGCAGCGGCGACCGCCTCCCGTTCGAGGGGAAACGCCACGTAGATCGCGGGATCGGTGCGCTCCTCGTACTCGAGCTCCGCCTCCGCGAGCGCGGTGCGGTCCGCGAAGCACCACCGCACCGACTTCAACGCCTGGTAGACCAGGTTCTCGCGATAGAACTCGCCGAACACGCGCGCGATCTCGGCCTCGTAGTCGCGGCTCATGGTCAGGTACGGCCGCTCCCACCGCCCTCCGACTCCCAGCCGGCGGAACTCCGACCGCTGGATATCGACGTATCGCCCGGCGTACTCCCGACAGGCCCGCCGGATCTCGAGCGCCGACATGCCGGCCTTCTTCGAGCCGAGCTGAGAGTCCACGTGCCGCTCGATGGGGAGGCCGTGGCAATCCCAGCCCGGGACGTACGGGGCATCGAATCCCAGCATCGAGCGGCCCCGCACGATGAAGTCCTTCAGGATCTTGTTCATCGCCGTGCCGATGTGGATGTTTCCGTTGGCGTACGGCGGACCGTCGTGAAGGATGAACCGCGGACGGTCCTTCGACGCCTGACGGATGGCGGACTCGAGGTCGTCCTTCTCCCACGCGGCGAGCCTCTCGGGCTCCCGCCGCGGAAGGTCCGCCTTCATCGGGAAGTCGGTCTTCGGCAGGTTGAGCGTGGCCTTCAACGCGGCCTTGTCGTCGTCCTGTTTCGCCATGTTTCGAGCCCGACAAGATACCAAGAACGTCACGGGGACAGGCCCACGGCCCTGCACCCGTCCCCGGACTTCCGGCGGATTCGGGCCGGCGGGCTCTGCCGGCGCTACTCCTCCGCCGTCAGGGCGACCACGGCCGCGGCCACGCTCTTCGTGTGCGTGATCGAGACTTCCGCCTGCGCGACGCGGAGCTCACGAGCCCGCTCGAGGGCGCGGCCGTGAAACGCGAGCAGCGGCTTGCCGCGGCGGTCGCGGCCAACTTCGATCTCGCGGAACGCGAGGCCGCGCCAGCCCGTTCCGAGCGCCTTCATCGCGGCCTCCTTGGCGGCAAACCGGCCCGCGACGTGCTCCGCACGCGCGCGCGGGTGGCGGCGGGACCGCGACAGCTCACCCGGCCGGAACACGCGATCGATGAACCGGTCGCCCCACCGCTCGAGCACCGCGGCGACGCGGTCGACCTCCGCCAGGTCGAGGCCGAGCAGGACTCTCAAAGCCGGCCCCCGGCCGAGAAGGTCACTTGATCCCGAAGAATCGCGCGATCCGCTGCCGCAGCGGGCTTCGATCCTCGGTCCGGTCGGTGTCTCCGCGCGCCGCCTCGAGGGCGTCGGCGGACTTCTTTCGGCGCTCCTGCATGGTCAGTTCGAGCATCCCGACGAGGGAGGGGTTCTCGCGCAGGATCGGGCCGAGCGTCGCCTTGTCGATCTCGACGAGCGTCGCCTCCGTCAGCGCGCGGATCGTGGCCGTACGGGCGTCTCCGGTCAGGAGGCTGATCTCGCCGAAAGCGCTGCCCGCCTCCAGGACCGCCAGCTTCTGGCTCTGGCCCACGTCCCCGTGCACGCTCACGCCGAGGCGGCCGTCCTCGACGATGAACATCGAGGACCCGCGGTCCCCCTCGCGGACGATGGTCTCGCCCGGTGCGAATCGACGCTCCCGAGCCCCCGCCGCGAGACGCTTTCTCGCCTCGTCGGAGAGAAGCGCGAAGAGATCGACGTTGGCGATCGCGGCCTCGATCGAAGGCACACTGTCCCTCGCGATCAAGGCGCCCCCGGAATACTGCCACTGCCGGATGAGCGGGAAGGCGATCCGGATTCCGGCGCGATCCAGTCGGTACCAGACGCGTTCCCGGACCTGCGAGTCGAGGTCCAGGAACTTCGAGTAGTCCTCCAGCCAGTACCGCAGCTCGTAGGTCACGGCGAAGTCGTGGAACTTCTTGAGGTAGGCGGTCGGCTCTGGAAAGGGCGCGATCCCGGGGAGGTCCCGCGCCGCCGCTTCCAGAGCCTCCCGGGCCTTCGCCGGGGGCTGCTCGTACTCGAGGCCGACCTCGAGGATCCGGGCGATCGGGCGGCCGGGGCGCGGGAAGACCTCGAGCCGCTCCCGGCTCGCGACGCTATTCGGAATGAGGAGAACGTTGCCCTCCATCGTGCGCAGTTTGAAGGCGCGCCACGACATCTCCTCGACGGTTCCGAAGATCTCGCCGGAGCGCACCATGTCGCCGACCTGGACGGTCTTCTCGAGGTGCAGGGCCAGCCCGGAAAAGAGGTTGCCGAGCGTGTCCTGGAGCGCGAGACCGATGA
>JBKPMI010000392.1:0-6703 GCA_046732075.1 Acidobacteriota bacterium
CGCGGGAATCCCGGAGTCCGACAGTCCCGCGCCGCGCGCCGCCGCGGTTGCCTTCTTTCCGGCGACGGGGTAGAGCTCGATCGCCGCGCGGTTCTCGTTCCCCGGCAGGCGATAGCCCATGACGACCCGGAGGTTCGCTCCGGCCCGGGCGAGCGGCACGAGCGCGTCCGCCAGCGCACCTGCTCGATTCGGCACCTCGCTCCTCCACAACGAAACCTGTTTCACTCGAACCGCCATGATTTCCTCCTTAACTGCTGCGGGTGCAGGTTTCTGAACTGTTGCGGGTGCAGGGCCCTTCGGCCCCTGTCCCCGCGACTTGCCCAGGCCTGTCCCCGCGACTTGCTCAAATGCTGTCCGGTAACCGGAGTGCCCGCTTCAGCCGCCGGTCCAGGAACCGGTCGGAGGCGAGTTTCTTCAGGGGCAGCAGGATCCTGGCGAGCGGCGCGACTCGGTAGCGCGTCCGGGGACGCGGCGACTCGATCGCGCCCACGATGACGCGGGCGACGAGCTCCGGACGCCGCTTGCCGCGCTGAAAGTCCGTTTCGCTGGCGCGCTCGACGTTCGCGTAGAAGGACGAGTAGGGACCCGGCGTCTGGAGGATTCGGGCGGTTCCCTCGCGCGCGCGGTCCCCGAAGTGCGTCGTGATCGGTCCCGGCTCCACCACAACGACGCGGATCTTCCAGGGAGCGACCTCGACCCGCAGCGCGTCGGAGATCGCCTCCAGTGCATGCTTGGAGGCGCAGTACGGCGAGGCGAAGGGGATCGAGACCTTTCCCGCGACCGAGGACACGGTGACGATCGTTCCCCGCCGCGCCTCCCGCATGGCCGGAAGCACCGCCCGCAGAACCGTCAGTGACCCGAAGACGTTCACGTCGAACTGGCGCCGCCACTCTTCCGGGGTCACGTCCTCGACCGCGCCGTACTGGCCGTAGCCCGCGTTGCTCACGAGCGCGTCGATCCGGCCGGCCCGGGCCAGGACCTCGGCGACGGCCTTCGCCACGGAGTCCTCGTCGGTGACGTCGAGACGGACGGTGTCGATGCCGCGCGCCTGGAGGTCCGCGAGGTCTTCGAGGCGCCGCGCCGAGGCGAAGACCCGGTGTCCCCGCTCCGCCGCCTCCACCGCCGTCGCGCGACCGATTCCACTCGAACAGCCGGTGACGAGAATCACCTGTGGCTTCATTGAGTCGTCGCCCCGCCGGAATGTTACCCTTCGGTGGGTCTTCGATGTCCTACGCCGAAAAGAACCTCGCTCCCGGCGAATCGATCGTCTACCGCGCCCGGTACCACTGGATCTACTACCGCACGGCTCTCGCGCTCCTGCTCGTGTCGGCGGTCTTCGCGCTCTGGTGGCGGATCGCCGGCAGTACGCTGGAGTCGCCGGGATCGTCGGCGATCTTCGGCAACCTCGCCCTCCTTCTTCTCGGCGCGTCGGTCGTCGCCTTTCTCGTCCGCCGGATCCGCAACACGGCCGACGAGTTCGTCGTCACCAATCGGCGAGTGATGCGAAAAATCGGGATCTTCGCGCGCGAAGCGGAGCACGCCCCGATCGAAAAGATCCAGGACGTGACGCTGGACCAGGGCATGACCGCACGCCTCCTGGGATACGGGACCGTGATCCTGGAAACCGCGTCGGAGCGGGGAAGGATCGTCTTCCCGGACATCGCGCGGCCCGACGCGTTCCGCAACGCGATCTGGGGGCAGAGCACCGCGGCCGGCTCGCCCGCGGCTGCCGTCCTCGCCGCACCGGGGGCTTCGCCGGCCGCCCAACGCCTCTCGGAGCTGGAAGACCTGCGCACCCGCGGACTGTTGTCGACCGAGGAGTACGCCCGAAAACGCGAGGAGATCCTGAAGGCCCTGTGAGAAGCGCGCGATCCGCCCGTCCCCGGCCCCGTAAACCGCTGAGCCGCCCGATCGTCTATCGGGTGTGCCGGCTCTGGCCATGATTCCGCGCGAGACCGATCCGGGCGTCGACGAAGCGCGCCGGATCGAGGAAATCCGCGCCGGCAACACTCAGGGTTTCGAATATTTCGTCCGGCAGTACCAGCGCAAGATCACCCGCGTGGCCTACCGCCTCCTCCGGGACATGGGCGAAGCGGACTGCGCCGCTCAAGAGAGCTTCCTCCGGGCGTGGCAGAACTTGGGCGACTTCCGGGAGGGCTCGACGTTCGAGACGTGGCTCACCCGCATCTGCATCAACTGGTGCAAGGATCGCCTGAAGCGGCGCCGCCTGGTCCTCTACTTCCACCAGACGCCGGACGAGAAGGGCGACGAGATGGGCCCCCGGGACACCGTTCCCCACCCCGACGCGTCGCCGGAGCGCCGCGCCCTTTCCCGGGAGATCCGCGAGAGACTCCTGGACGCGATCGAGACGCTCTCGCCCCGCCAGAAAACGGTTTTCACTCTGAAGCACTTCGAGCAGCTGTCCATCCCCGAGATCGCGGAGCTCACCGCCCTCGACCCCGGAACCGTGAAGTCGCACCTCTTCCGGGCGGCGCACAAGATCCGGGAGCGGCTGATCGATCTCCGAAAGAAGGCCTGACGTGGATCCGCAGAACACGAACCGGACGAGTCCGGACGCTCACCTGGCCGACGACGCGCTGTTCGCTCTCGCGCTGCCGCCCGCCGGAGTCCCCGAGGCGCGTCCCGCGCACCTGCTCGCGTGTCCACGCTGCGCCCGCGCACTCGCCGATTGGAAGAGCGCGGTCCGGGACCTGGAGGCGAGGGACGAGGCGGTGCTCGACCGGAGGAGCGCCGAACAGTGGGAGGCCGTCGAGGACGCGACACTGGCGGCGATCCGCCGGGAGGGAGCTCCCGGGCGCGCGAGGGCAAAGACGCTCCGCTGGGCGCTGCCGGTGGCGGCATCCCTCCTGGTCTTCGCGCTGCTCGTGAGCAACCGTCCGACTCCTTCGCCCACGGCGGCCGCGCTGGACGACACCGCCGGCCTGTCCGCGCAGGACCAGGCGGACGACGCGCTTCTCCGCGACGTCGACCGGCTCGCGAGCGGCGACGAGACTGCGTCCGGGGTCGGCGGACTCGCGCCGGATCCGGGAGTCTCCGACCTGGCGCCGGCGGACGAGGGCCGGTCATGAGACCGCTCGCCGGCGCGCTCCTGTGCGCGGCGTTTCTCTTCCCCTCGTCGTCACGGGCCGCGGACCTGCCCGAAGGAAAGTGGTGGAAGCATCCGCGCGTCGCGGCCGAGATCAACCTGACACCGGACCAGGTCCGGGAGATGGACGACATCTTCGCGCGCGCCCGGCCGAAGCTCGTCGAAGGCAAGGCGGAGCTGGAAAAACGGCAGGGGGACCTTCAGGACGCGATCGACGCGAATGCCGACCGTGGGGAAATCGCGTCGAGGATCGAGGCGGTCGAGGCCGCTCGAACGGAGCTTCAGAAGACGCGCATCCTCATGGTCCTCGACATGCGACGGACACTCAAACCCGAGCAGTGGGACCGGCTGATCGAGATGCGGCGCGAGATCCGGCAGCAGCGGCGCGAGCGGTTCGGACGGTACCTGGAGCGGCGCCGCGGCGATCAGCCCCGCTGACCTAGAACGCCAGCCGCGCCGCGAGACCTCCGCGGATCGGGACCACGTCGAATTCCGCGGTCGGCTTCTGCTCCTGCGCCCGGCGGTGTCGCGCCACGATGAACCGGCCGACGGCGGTACCGAGAACCGCCCCCGCCACCACGTCGCTCGCGAAGTGCACGTGGTCGTTCACGCGGTCGAAACAGACGAGCGTCGCAGCGGTGTAGGCGAGCGTCGGCAGCACCCACCCCTTCGACCGCATCGCCACGACGGACGCGATCGAGAACGCCTCGGTCGCGTGACCCGACGGGAACGAGTCGTGCGACGAGAAGAAGTGGAAGCGGGTTTCGCCGTCCGACTCGAACGGCCGCTCGCGTCCGAAAGTTGTTTTCAGGACGTACTTGTCGAGGAGGTGGGACAGAAACCCGGCCTCCAGGATCTCCCGCCCGGTCTCGCGGACGTTCCAGTCGCGCAGGACGTAGCCGGTCAGGAGAAATCCGACTCCGACGTTCGGCCCGTAGCCGCCGCCGAACCCGGTCGTCGCGTCGGCCACGCGGTTGGTGAAGCGGGAACGGTTCTGCTGCATCTCCCGGTCGATGCTCTTGTCGGCGAGCATCAGTCCTCCGACTACGAGCACGACACCTCCGAATCGCGTCCAGTCCGCGCCGGACCAGTGGATGGGAGCCGAGGCGATGGCGTACGAGTCCGCCACGTACCGCTTCGCCTCGACCTTCACGTCCTTCCAGAACTCCCTGGGGCGTAGAGAGGGGCGCTTGGGCGGCGGCTCCTTGGGGGGCGCGGGCTCCTGCGGCGGTTCGTTCGAGGGCGGCGGCGTCGGCTCCGGCGTCGGGACCTCCTGCGGCTCCGACTGCGAGACGAGGGCGTCGGGCGACGGGCCGGGCGTGACCTCCGGCGCCGGAGTCTCGGCGTCGGCGAGCACCGGCGATGCCAGCAAGCTTGCGACCAGGACGACCGCCACGGCCTTCACGCCCGCCACGCCTTGCAAGTCTCCCGCCTCATCCAGGAGCGGGGCGTTACGATCGGGGCGTGGATGCCGCCGCCCGGGCGCGGGTCATCGAGTACGTCAAGCCGCTGGCCGTGGGCCTGGACGGGGTCACCTACTACGGCGACGTGGAGCGCGTGCGCGCCGCCTCCGAGAAGCTCGCGCAGGGAAGGGGAGACCTGGACGGCGACCTGCTCTACCTTCTCGCGGTTTTCTCGGGCCAGGAGAAGTGGGTCTCCCGATTCGGCCACAAGAGCCGGACCGAGATCTTCCTGAACTCCGTGGGGGTCGACGCCCGGCGGGTCTCGGCGCTCTGGCGCGGTCTCGCGCGGCTCGAAAGCGATCCGCGGACGCCGGAGGAGGAGATCGTCCATGACGCGGTAGCGCTCGAGAGCCTGGGCGCCTACGGGATCAGCCGGATGCTTCTCGACGGCTACCGCGAGCGGCTGGACTTCGGCGAGACCGCCGACGCCATCGACGAGGCCGCGAAAGTTCCGCTCCGCACCGAAGCGGGCCGGGCCCTCGCCATTCCGCGGATCGCAGCGATGAAAGAGTTCTCGAAGCGGCTGCGCGAGGAGTACCGGGAGTTCGCGCCGTAACTCAGACGATCGAGCGGCCGCCGTCGACGCGGATGACCTGGCCCGTCAGGAACGCGGGCCCCGCGCACAGGAAAACCACCGCCGCCGCGACGTCCTCCGCGGAACCGATCCGCTTCGCCGGCAGCCGGCGGGCCAGCCGTTCGGCCTCCTCCGGCGTCGTCCCCTCCGGCAGCAGGACGGTGCCGGGGGCAATGCCGTTGACCGCGACCTCCGGGGCGAGCGCTACCGCGAGCGCGCGGACGAGCCCCTCGACCGCGGCCTTGGAGACGGAGTGCGCGAAGTAGTTGCGCTCGGGAGTCTCGGCCAGGAAGTCGGAGATCAGGACGACGCGCCCGCGCCGTTCCCGCAGGGTCGCCGCCGCCTCCCGCGCCAGCAGGAACCCGGCGCGGGCGTTGACGTTCATGGCGGAGTCCCAGAGCGTCTCGTCGGTGTCTTCGAGCGCCGCCCGGTGGAAGTTCGCCGCGGAGTGGACGAGGAAGTCGAGCCCGCCGAGCTCCCGCACCGCGCCGGCGACGACCTTCCGGCAGTCCTCCAGCCGGGCCAAGTCCCCTTCCAGGACCACCGAGCGCCTTCCGGCCGACCGGAGCTGCGACGCCACTGTCTCGGCTTCCTCGCGGGACCGGCGGTAGTGGATGGCGACGTCGGCTCCCGCCGCGGCCAGGCCGAGCGAGATCGCGCGTCCGACCCGGACGCCTCCGCCCGTGACGATTGCAATCTTTCCAGCGAGAGGGAGATCCATTCAGCCGGGATCGTAACCCTCCGCCTGCTTGCGTCGTCTCTCTCCAGAAGAGAAAGTGTGTCCTTCCGGAGGCAATCGATGACTTCCCGCGCCCGCGCGCTGGTTTTGCTTTTCCTGCCGCTGCTTCTGGCCGCTCCCTCCGCCGGCGCCGCCACGGTGTCCGGACGCGTGCTCGACTCCTCCGGAACTCCCGTGCGGGGGGCGAAAGTCGTCTGGGAGAAGTACCGGTCCGACGAGGAAGTGCTCGTCGACGAGACGAAGGGGACCGCGCCGGCTCCGCTCGGAGAGACCTCGACCGATACCGACGGCCGATTCCAGGTGAAGCTCGACAATCCGGGAGTCGAGGTCGCGATCCGGGTTCTTCCGGGCACACTTCCCGGCGCGCTCCTTTCGGGTCCGCACGACGCATCCGAGGACGTCGAGGTCGACGACATCGAGCTGCCCGCGCCCGAGAAGATTTCGGGCCGGGTGACCGACGAGGCGGGCAAGCCGGTGGTTGGCGCGAAGGTCCGGGTCATCGCGGGCTCCTTCTTCGAGGAGGAGGGAGCTCAGCGCTACGCGGAATCGACCTCCGGCCCCGACGGCGCCTTCACGATCGCAAACGCACCCGGAAAGTCCGGAAGCCTGGTCGTCCGGGCAACGGGGTTCGCGCCGTCGACTCAGTTCTCGATGCAACGCTCGGGCGTCGAGCGCGTCACGCTGAAGAGGGGCGGGACTGTCGCCGGCACGGTGCTCGACGCGTCGGGAAAGCCGGTGGAGGGCGTGATCGTCCTGTCCGGATCGCTCGCCTTACGAACGGACGCGTCGGGTGCGTATCGATTGGCGGGCGTCCCACGCGG
>JBKPMI010000393.1:0-8043 GCA_046732075.1 Acidobacteriota bacterium
CGCCGATCGCGGGACTCTCGTCCTACGCGCAGCTCCTGCTCGCGGAGACATCGCCCGGAGACCCGCGCTACTCCATCCTGAAGAAGATGGAGAGGCAGACTTTCCGCGCCGCCCACCTCGTCAACAACCTCCTCGAGTTCGCGCGGCCGCGAGCGCGCGCCAACATCCGTACGGACCTGCGGGCGGTGCTGGCGAACGCGGCGGAGTCGGTCGAGACCTCGTTCGGCGGCCGGCGGCTCACGATCTCGGGCAACGGCGGATCGCCCGTCGAAATCCTCGGGGACGCGCGCGAACTCGAGCAGGTGTTCGTGAACCTCCTCACCAACGCGCGCGACGCGTCCCCCGAGAACGGTGAGATTTCCTGCGAGGTCACCCGAGAGGATTCGTCCGCGCGCGTCGCGATCCTCGACCGCGGTGCGGGCGTCGCGGTCGATGCGGGAGATCGTCTCTTCCAGCCGTTCTACACGACCAAGAAGAGCGGCGGCATGGGGCTCGGCCTCGCCATCTCCCGCGACATCGTCCGCCGCCACGGCGGCGAGATCGGGCTCGCGCCGCGTGAGGGCGGCGGCACGGTCGCGTGGGTGACGCTGCCGCTCGCGGGCGAGGGGCGCAAGCCTTGACGCGCGACGTCCGCATTCTCGTCGTCGACGACGAGGAGGTCATCCGGGACGTCCTCGGCACGCTCCTGGAGCGCGAAGGCTACGACGTTTCGGTGGCGCCCACCGCGGCCGACGCCCTGAACCTCTTCGAGAGCGAGCCCTACGATCTCGTGCTCCTGGACCTCATGCTGCCGGACCGGCCCGGGCTGGAGCTGATGCGCGACATGCGCCGGCAGGATCCGGACGCGGTCATCGTCATCGTGACGGCGTACTCGTCGATCGAGGGTGCGATCGAGGCGATGCGCGACGGCGCCTTCCACTACATCCCCAAGCCGTTCCAGAACCAGGAAGTGCTCCTGACGGTGCGCAAGGGCGCGGAGGCGCGCCGCCTGACCGAGGAGAACCGGCGCCTGAAGGAAGAGCTCTCCAAGCGTTACGGCCTGGGCCGCATCGTCGGCAAGTCCGACGCGATGCGCAAGGTGTTCGACCTGGTGCGTCTGGCGGGGCCGTCGAAGTCCACGATCCTCGTCGAGGGGGAAAGCGGCACCGGCAAGGAGCTCGTCGCCCGCGCGATCCATACCCACTCTCCCCGGTCCGGGGCGCCGTTCGTGACCGTGAACTCGGGCTCGATGCCGCCGGATCTTCTCGAATCGAACCTGTTCGGCCACGTCCGCGGCTCGTTCACGGGCGCGGTCGCCAACAAGAAGGGGCTGTTCGAAGTCGCCGAGGGCGGATCGATCTTCCTCGACGAGATCGGGACGGTCGGCCTGGAGACCCAGGCGAAGCTGCTCCGCGTCATCCAGGAGAAGGAGTTCATGCGGCTCGGAAGCGTCGAGACGCAGAAGGCGGACGTACGGATCATCGCCGCGACCAACGTCGACCTGAAGAAGATGGTCGGCGAGGGACGCTTCCGGGAAGACCTCTACTACCGGCTCTGCGTGATCACGATCCCGATCCCTCCGCTGCGGGATCGTCGCGAGGACATCCCGCTCCTCGCCGACCACTTCGTGCGGCTCTATGCGTCCGAGAACAACAAGCCGATCTCGGGGCTGGAGCCGGAGGCGATGAAGGCGCTCCTCGACTACGACTGGCCGGGCAACGTGCGGGAGCTCGAGAACGCCATCGAGCGCGCTGTCGTGCTCTGCTCGGCCGGGTCGATCGGGCTCGACCTCCTGCCCGAGACCGTCCTGCAGCCGGGCCGCGGCGAGGTCCTCATCCGCCTGCCGGAGAACGGCTCGACGTACCGGGACCTGATCGAGGAGTACGAACGCCGCCTCATCCGCACCGCGCTGCGGCGCACGAACGGAGTGCAGAAGCGCGCGGCCGAGCTCCTCAAGCTGAAGCCGACCACTCTCCACGAGATCATCAAGCGGCTGGAGATTCGCGACCAGTAGTCAGTTCTCCGTTCTCCGCTTCCCCAGAGCTACAATCCGCGCGCGAAAATGAGAAGAGCTGCGGCGGGCCTCCTGGCGATCCTGGGTCTCACGGCGCTTGCCGTCGCCGCGGAAGACCCGGTTTTCTCGTCTCTCGGGATCCCGTCGAACTACGCGCCCGGGCAGATGGACCCCCGTGTGCCGACTCCCGAGAAGGTTCTCGGATTCCGGATCGGGGACCGCTTCGTCACGCACGGTGAAGTGTCCGCGTACGTGCGCGCGGTCGCCGCGGCCGTCCCGGATCGCGTCCGGGTCGAGACGTACGGCCGGACGCCGGAAGGCCGCGACCTCCTCCTCGTGATCGTGACGGCGCCCGAAAACCTCACGCGCCTCGACGACCTGTCTGGAAAGATCCGCGCCCTCTACTCGCCGTCGACCGCCCGGCCCGCCGCGGCGCCGGCCGACCTCCCGCTCTTCGCCTGGTTCTCGTACGGCGTTCACGGCGACGAGGCGTCCAGCCCCGATGCCGCAGTGGCGACGCTCTACCACCTGGCCGCATCGCGCGACGCCGAGACCCTGGAGGTCCTGCGGCGGGTCGTGCTGACGATGGACCCGATGGTCAATCCGGACGGGCGGATGCGCTACCTCGCGTGGCTGTCCACGGCGTTGACCGGCGCTCCCGATCCGAACCCGGACGCCCGCGAGCACCACCCGGCCTGGCCGCGGGGCCGCACGAACCACTTCGGCTTCGATCTCAACCGGGACTGGGCGTGGGTCACGCAGGACGAGACCCGCGCGCGGATCGCCCGATACCTGAAGACCCCGCCGCAGGTGCACGTGGATTTCCACGAGATGAGCCCGGAGAGCTCGTACTTCTTCCCGCCCGCCGCCGAGCCGCTCCACGCCGGCCTCCAGCGTGACTCGGTGCGGTGGCTCGGGGTCTTCGGGAGGGAAAACGCGACGGCCTTCGACGCTCGCGGCTGGACCTACTTCGTTCGCGAGACGTTCGACCTCTTCTATCCGGCGTACGGCGACTCGTGGCCTTTCTTCAACGGCGCGATCGGGATGACGTACGAGATGGCAGGCGGTCCCGGCGGCGCGCTCGCCTACCGCCGGCGGGACGGCTCGATCCTGACGCTGAAGGAGCGGGCCCTGAAGCACTTCACGACTGGCCTGACCACGCTGAAGACCGCGGCGGCCCATCGCGACGAGCTGCTGCGCGACTTCGCCGCGGCTCGCGCCGCGTCGCTCGGATCCGCCGACCGCTACTACTCCATTCCGGCGGACCAGGATCCCTACCGCCTCCGGCTCTTTCTCGACACGCTCCGCGCGCAGGGGATCCAGGTGAAGCGGTCCCGCGGCGCCGGAAAGGACGGGGGCGGTGCGCTCGTCGTCGACGCCGCGCAGCCGTCCGGCGCGCTCGCCTCCGCCCTCCTCGACGAAAGAGCCGAGCTGCCCGCGAAGTTCCTGGAGCAGGAGAGGACCAAGTTCCTGCGGCGGGAGGACGAGGGCTTCTACGACGTCACCGCCTGGTCCCTGCCCGCGGCGTTCGGCCTTCGGGCGGCCCGCGTCTCCGGCCGGATCCCCGCGGCGGACGACGCGCAGATCCAGCCGGGAAGCGTCGAGCGGTCCGGCGCCCGCCTCGGCTACCTCGCTCGCTCCCCGGGCCTCGCGGCCTTTCCGATCCTCGCGAAGTGCGCCCAGAACAAGATCGTGGCCTCGATCGCGGCGAAGGGATTCCGGCTGGGCGGCGGCTCGTACGGGGTGGGCACTCTGTTCCTGCACCGCCAGGGCGCGCCGGCGGAGCTGGATGCGATCGTCGCTGACCTCGCCCGCGAGACGAGCGTCGACTTCGTCGGCGTGGACTCGGCCTGGACGGACGAGGGCATCGCGCTCGGATCGGAGCGCTTCGTTCCCTGGAAGGCGTCGCGGGTTGGCCTGCTGACCGGCCCCGGGATCGACCGCTCCTCCGCGGGCTGGGCGCTCGACCAGTTTTCGCGCGTCTTCCGGTATCCCCTCTCCGTGCTCGACGTCGACTCGTTCGACGAGGCGGAGCTCGCCCGTTACGACGCAATCATCGTCCCGGACGCCTCCAACCGCATCGCCTCCATGCTCGCGAAGGAGAGCGGCGAAGCGCTGCGCGCGTGGGTCAAGGCGGGCGGCGTCCTGGTCGGCATCGGCGGCGGCGCCGGCGTGCTGCGGGAGAAGGACGTCGGCCTCTCCCAGGCGACGGAGTGGAAGCCGCCGCGCGAGAAGCAGTCCGACCGGAAGGGCACGGAGGAGTCCTCCTCCTCCGAAGAGTCGAAGAAGCCCCCGGCCGAAGAGCCGAAGAAGCCCGCGGCGGCGGTGCGCCCGACGCCGGCCGACGAGGCCGACCTGGAGAACCGGCGCATCCGAATTCCGGGGGCGATCTTCCGGACGCGCGGCCAGTCCGATCACTTCCTCCTGTTCGGGAGCCCGGAGCCTCCGCGCGTTCTCCTCTCGACCGACGCGCCCCTCGTCGCGCCGCCCGACCCGTTTCAGACGGTGCTTTCGATCGAGCGGGACAAGCCGCTCGCTTCCGGCCACGCCTGGCCCGAGGCGGTGGACCGCATGGCGGGAACCCCCTGGCTGATCGCGGAGCCCGCCGGCCGCGGATGGGCGATCACGTTCCTGGACGACCCGAACTTCCGAGGCTTCTGGCTCGGGACGTCCCTCGTGTTCGGGAACGCGGCGGTGCTCGCCCCGAGCTTCCGGCCCTAGAAGAGCGTCAGTCCTTCCGAATCCGCTCCCGGAGCGCCCGCGCGGCGCCCCGGATTTCGGCAGGCTCCGGCTTCAGTCCGCCGACCGTCGCATCCTCGCGGCGGTAGCGGACGACGCCGTCGACGACGGTCGCCGCGACGTTCTCGCGCCCCATCGAATAGACGATCGCGCCGTACGGCTCTGCCGACCAGTCGTCGGGCAGCGACCAGCCCGTCTCGGGATCCAGGATCACGAAGTCCGCGCGCGCGCCGGTTTCGAATCCGGCGGGACCGCCGAGATCGAGCGCGGCGGCGCCTTCGGCCGTCGCCATCCGGACCACGTCGAATGCGGAAAGCGCACCGGCCCGGCCTCCGACGCCCGGCAGGAGCGCGGCGAGGCGCATCTCCCGGAACGGGTCGAGGAGGTTGTTGCACGCGGATCCGTCCGAGCCGAGGGCGACGCGGATGCCGGCGGCGCGGAGCTCCGGGACCGGGCAGACGCCCGAGCCGAGCTTCAGGTTCGAGGAAGGGCAGTGCGCGACGGAGGTCCCGCGCCGGGAGAGCACCTGGAAGTCTGCCGCGTCCGTGTGCACCGCGTGCGCGAGACACGTTCGCGGTCCCAGAAGTCCCACGGCGTCCAGGTAGGGGACGTTCGCGAGACCCGTCCGCTCCTTCACCAGCGCGACCTCGCTCCGGTTCTCACTCGCGTGCGTATGGACGACGAGGCCCCGGTCGCGCGCCAGGTCCGCGGCGCGGCGCAGGAGCGCGTCGGTGCAGGAGACCGCGAACCGCGGGGTCACCGCCACCCGCAGCCGGCCGTTCTCCTTCCCGTGCCACGTCGCGCGCAGCCGCTCGGTCTCGGCCAGGCCCTCCTCCGCGGGCGCGCGGAGGTCCGGCGGTGTCGTGGCCGGATCGTCCATCAGCACGTTGCCGCCGGTGTAACGGATCCCGGCGGCGGCCGCCGCCTCGAAGAGCGCGTCGGAGTGGCGGATCGTTCCCATGTCGAGAATCGCGGTGACGCCGGCGGACAGGCACTCCGCGATCCCGAGACGCGCCGACACCGACATCGTGTTCTCGTCGTGCGCGGCTTCGCCCGGCCAGACGTGCGACCGGAGCCACGGCAAGAGCTCGAGGTCGTCGGGACCGTTGCGCAGGAGCGTCTGGCAGAGATGCAGGTGCGCCTGGACGAATCCGGGCAGCACCCACTTTCCGCGGGCCGCGACCCGCTCGACGGGGACCCCCGCCCGCTCGGACTCCCCGGCCAGGCGCCCGGCGTCGCCGCCCGTCGCCCGGACGCGGCCGTCCTCGAGAAGAAGGTCGGTGTCGCTCTCGATGTCGGCGGGCGCGGTCAGGCCGAGAAGGGTCCCCCCTTCGATCAGCAGCCGCGTCATGGGATCGGGTTACGCCGGGATGCGCCGGACCATCACGAGCGTGCGGTCGTCGGCGAACGGCTCCCCCTGGGCGTGATCTTCCAAGTCCTTCAGGAGCTCTTCCTCGATATCGCCGGGAGCCTTCCCGACGCGGGCGCCGATGAACTCCTTCAGCCTGGGGAATCCGAACTCGTCTCCGTCCGGACTGTTCGCCTCGGTGACACCGTCCGTGTACAGGAAGAGGAGATCGCCCGGCGCGAGCTGCAGCTTCGAGGACGTGTAGGGCTTGCCCGGGAAGAGCGCGAGCGGCAGGCCGTGCGAGGAGAGCTCCTGCATCGACTTGTCCGTCCGAAGCAGGATCCCGGGATTGTGGCCGGCGTTCGTGTACTCGAACTCGCCTGTCGAGGGATCGAGCAGCACGAGCACGAACGTGATGAAGCGGTCCGTCCCGGCGCGTCGCGAGATCGCCTCGGACAGGCGCCCCGTCATCTCGGCGACCGGCACGGACTCGTCCGCCCACGCGTGGAACGAGGCCTGGAGCGACGCCATCAGGAGCGCCGGCCCGACCCCCTTGCCGCAGACGTCCGCGATCGCCATGTAGACCTTCTTGTCCTGGCGCACGCGGAAGTCGAAGTAGTCACCGGAGACCTGGCGCGAGGCGGTGTTCGAGCCATGGAGCTCGTATCCCGGAATGCTCGGCGGGCTCTCCGGCAGGAGCCTCTGCTGGATCTCCCGGGCGAGGGCGAACTCCCGGTCCATCTGCTTCTTCTCGGCGGCCTCCGCCATGAGGCGCGCGTTCTGGATCTTCGCGGCCGCGACGTTCGCGAGCGACGTCAGGAGGCGCAGGTCCGCCTCTTCGAACGAGCGGTGGCCGACCTGGCTGTCGACGTAGATGAGGCCGACGACCTCCCCCTCGTTCTCGAGCGGCGCGGCGAGGACCGACTTGATTCCCGAGAGGCGGATGGAGTCGGCGAGAGACACGCCCGAGCCCGTGGAGGTGTCCATGAGGATCAGGCCGTTTCTCTTCTCGACGACCTGCGCCACGAGCGTCTTCGACAGCCGGATGTCGTCGGCGGACATCCCCTCGGCCACGCGCACGACCGCCGGAATGAGCTCGTTCGTCACGCGGGACCGGAGCAGGACGACGCCCCGGTCCGGCATCAGCGTCTCGAACACCTTGTCCATCAGGAACTTCATGAGCTCGTCGACCGAGACGTCCCGGAGGAGCTCGATCGTGAGCTCGTTGACGACCCGCAGCGACTCGATCAGCTTCGAGAGCTGCTCCGCCGGCAGGCGCGGATCGGTCTCCTGGTGCTGGGCGCGCAGCAGCTCCGCGGACGCCTTCAGGATCGTGTTGTCGAGCGCATCCGCGCCACCCGCCTCGATGCGGACTCGCGTCGTGGACTCCGACTCGAGCTTCAGCGTCACGCCGCCCAGGGTGATCCGATCCCCGGCCTTGAGCGGCTGGGGCGCGGCGAGCCGCTCGCCGTTCAGGAAGGTCCCGTTCCGGGACCCGAGGTCCTCGACCTGCAGCCCCCCGTTGTCGTCCTTCACGATCCGGGCGTGCTGGCGCGAGAGCATCTTGTCCGAGATCGGAAGGTCGTTCATCGACGAGCGGCCGATCGTCGTGACCGGCTTCTCGAGCGGGAACTTGCGCGCCGCCATCCCGGGCGCACTGACGTAGACGTAAAACACGGTGGTCGAGGGATTCTAACCGCTTCGTAAACCGTGAACTCTGAGCCGTTAGCCAGCGGGGGGCCGGCCGGCGTCCCGGAGGCCCGGGCTTGCGGGGCTCCCCTCCTTCCCGTAGAATGCGCGGTTCCATGAAGAAGAACCTTCACCCCGAGTATCAGGAGGTCAACGTTCACTGCGCCTGCGGCGAGACGTGGACGACCTCTTCCACGAAGAAAGAGCTCCGCCTGGAGATCTGCAGCAAGTGCCACCCGTTTTTCACGGGCAAGCAGAAGCTGGTGGACTCCGC
>JBKPMI010000394.1:0-7211 GCA_046732075.1 Acidobacteriota bacterium
GACGACGCGACTCGGACCTTCGAGGTCTCGGTCCGGGACCTCGCGGAAGAAGGGGGATTCCGCCGGGTCGGATTCGACCGGGGAGACGGCTGGCGCCGACTCGGCGTCGGGACCGAAGTTCACTCCCGCGTACTCGCGTCGCGCCGGGAGGCGCACGACTCCTATCGCTGCGAGGTCCACCTTCAGGCGCGCGTTCCGGTGGACGACTGGACCGCGATCCTGACCGGACGTCTCGACGGTTGCGTCGAGCGGACCGGCGGGACCTGGCTGATCGAGGAGTTCAAATCGGCCCACCTTTCGGTCGACGGGCTCCGTTTCTCGAGCCATGCGATCGAGAGAGACCGCCGGCAGCTGCTCGGGTACTGCTACCTGTGGAGGCGGCTCGGGCACCCCGAGGTCTCCGGCGCGCTCGTCTACGTCGACATCGCGACGGCTGAGGAGATTTCGCTCGCCGTCGCGTACGACGAAGAACAGTTCGACCGCGAGATCGAGAGCAGACTCCGTAAGCTGCTGCATCTGTGGAAGGCGCAGGCCGAAGTCCGGAAACGCAAGGCCGACGCAGCGCGGCGGCTCCCATTTCCCCACGCGGCGCCCCGCGAGGTTCAGGCGCGGATCATCGAGGCGGTCGAACAGGCGGTCCGCGGGCACGAGGTGCTCCTCGCGGAGGCGCCCACCGGCTCCGGCAAGACCGCCGCGGCCCTCCACCCGGCGCTGGCCGCCGGCCTCTCGACCGGCCGCCAGGTCGTCTTCCTGACCTCGAAGACGCTTCAGCAGAAGATGGCGGTTTCCGCGCTCACGGCGATGAACGAGCGCGCTTTTCACTCTCTCCAGGTGCGCGCGAAGGAGCGGATGTGCGCGAACGACCGAATCCTCTGCCACGAGGACTTCTGCCGCTTTGCGCGCGACTATCCCGAGAAAATGGCGCGTTCCAACATTCTCGGCCGGCTCCGGGACACCTACTCCCACCACGACCCGGACATCGTCTTCGAAGAGGCGCGCCGCGAGGAAGTCTGTCCCTTTGAAGTGCAGCTCGAGCTCGCCCAGCGCGCGGACGCCATCGTCGCCGACTACAACTACGTTTTCGAGCCGGGTGTCGCGATGAAGCACCTCTCCGGAGAGGAGCTTCGCGATGCGATCCTCGTCGTCGACGAGGCGCATAACCTGCCCGACCGGGCGCGCCAGATCTTCTCGCCTGCTCTGCTCGAGGAGGATGTCCGCCTCCTGCACCAGCGCCTTTCTCTGCAGCCCGGCGACCTCTTCGCCGACTTGACGGCGAGCGTCGAAGACCTGCTGGCTCTTCTCTCCGATGCCGCCGCCGACCTTCCCGAGGGGGACGCGATCGCCGAGATCGAACCGCCTGCCGACCGGATCCACGAGTGGCGCGCGGAGTGGGAGCCACGCCTCCTCCGCTACCTGGACTGGAAACGCGAGTCGAAGCTGGCGCTGCCGGAAGACCCCGTCCTGGATCTCCACTTCGCGCTCATGCGGTTCGCCGCCGTCCTCAACCTCTATGGGCCGGACTTCTCCTGCGTCGTCGAGCGGCGCAGCTCCGGAATCCGCCTGGCCCTCGTCTGCCTGGACCCCGCGCGCGCCGTGGGTCCGATCTTCCGGGCGGCCTCGTCCGCGATCCTCATGTCCGCGACGCTCACACCGCACTCCGCGATCCAGCGGCTTCTGGGGCTGCCGGCGGACCGCACCTCGTCGATCTCGCTTCCTCCCCCCTTTCCGCCCGAGAACCGCAAGGTGCTGATCGTCCCCGAAGTTCGCACGACGTTCGCGTCGCGAGAGCGGAACTATGGTCGGATTGCCACGCTCCTGGGCTCGATGTCGGACGCGCACACCGGCAACGACCTCGTGCTCTTCCCCTCGTACCGCTTCCTGGCCGAGGTGGCGCAGGTGATGCCGCCGACGCGGGCCCGACTCATTCTGCAGCGCGCGGACTTCTCGGAGTTCGAGAGGCACCGGGTTTTGGAAGCCCTGATTTCTCCCCCGCCCGAGGGGATCCTTCTCTTCGCGGTTTCCGGCGGTATGTACGCGGAAGGCGTCGACTACCCGGGCGAGGTGCTCTCCGGAGTGTTCGTGGTGTCTCCGGCGCTCCCGCAGGTCTCGTTCGAGCGCGAGCTCCTGCGGCGCTACTTCGAGGACCAGGAGGAGGCCGGCTTCGACTACGCCTATCTCCAGCCCGGGATGACGCGGGTCGTCCAGGCGGCCGGCCGGCTCATCCGGAGCGAGACGGACCGGGGCGTAATCGCACTTCTCTGCCGCCGGTTCCTCGAGGAGCCGTACGCGAGCCGGCTGCCTCGGGACTGGTACACCGAAAGCCCCGCGGAGCTCGCGTCGCGCCGTCCCGCCGAAGACATCCGGGAGTTCTTCGAGAGCTACGGAAGCCGGTCATGACCCGGCGAAAGTCTTCGATGGGGCCGAAGCTCACGGTCGACGCCTGGGCGAGAGACCGCCGCGGCCGGATCCTTCTCGTGCGGCGGGGCCGGCCACCGTTTCGAGGGAAATGGGCCCTGCCCGGCGGTTTCTGCGAAACCGGCGAAACGACGGAGGAAGCGTGCGCCCGGGAGGTCCGCGAGGAAACCGGGGTCGAGGTGCGCGTGGGCGGCGTCCGCGGGGTCTACTCCGACCCGAAGCGGGACCCGCGCGTCCACACGGTCAGCGTCCTGTACGACGCGGTCGCCGTCGGGGGCAGGGTGAAAGGCGGGGACGACGCCGCGGACGCCCGTTGGTACTCGCGCCGCGACCTCGCCGGGCTCGACTTCGCGTTCGACCACGGCCGGATCGTGCGCGAACAACTCGCGCGCCGTCCGCCGAGCCCCGTCAGCGCGCGACGGGCTCCACCGAAGGGGCCGCGTCCTCGGCGCGGGCGGCGCGGCGCCGCTCGAGGATGATGCTCTCCCGCGCCGCGTCGAACTTCTCCTTGTGGCGCTCGATCTTCGACACGGCCGGATCGATCGAGGTCACGAGGGAGACGAGCTCCAGGTCGTTCGCGTTCATCAGGCTCCGCGAAACCATCTCCTGACGCATCCAGTCGAGAAGGCCGCGCCACATATCGCCCACCAGTACGACCGGCCGCTCGGTCAGGAAGCCCACCTGGAGCAGCTGCCACACCATGAAGAGCTCCAGGCTCGTCCCGATTCCGCCGGGGAAGATGACGAACGCCTGCGACATCCGAACGAAGTGGTGAAGCCGGGAGAAGAACGTCCGGTGCGCGGTCACCGTGTCGAGATAGGGATTCGCTTTCTCGTACGGGATCGAGATCGTGAGCCCGAAGGACCGGGTCTTTCGCGATCCGCGGGACGACGCGGCGCCTTCGTTCGCGGCCTCCATGAGACCCGGGCCGCCGCCCGTGACGATGTCACAGCCGAGCTCGGTGAGCCGGGACGCCAGGTCGCGGACCTCCAGGTACTCGCGGTCGCCCGGCCGGATTCGCGCGCTGCCGAAGACCGCGACGCGATAGAAACGGAGCTCCGCGGGGTTCAGCTCCTCGAGCTCTTCGATCGTGTCCCAGAGGCGCACGATCGTCCGGTCGATGATTTTTCCGACATCCGGTTCGCGGCGGACTTTTCTGGTGGGTGCCATAACGTTTCCGATCCTCTCGCCGGCCCCGGGAGCGGGCCCGCGCGTTCAGTCGAGCGGAGAGTTCTGTGGGGGCCTCGGTCGACCGACTGGAAGGGCGAGATCCTTCCGGATCAGTCGGAAGTCCGGAGGGTCACGGAGAACGCTCGCGAGAGAAGCCCGTCCTTCGTGACCGCCCAGACGGTGTAACGGTAGAAAGTGCCCGGGCTGGCGGCCGGATCGAGATAGGCGTAGGCAAAGGACTCCTCCGCCCGGTCCGAGGACGGCAGGATCTCCGGCCCGGTGCGCGCGATCTTGCCGTCGGCGAGAACCTCTTCCCGGAAGATCGCCCATCCGGCGAGCCCCTCGTGCGAAGTCGTGTTCCACCACACCCGCGGACCGTCCTTGCCGGCGGCGGCGTGCGCCACGAGGCCGGCGTACGGGAACGCGCCCGACTGCTCGAAGCCGACCGGCGCACGGACCGCGGCGCCCGGGAAGCCGCCCGCGACCAGCCAATCGAGGCGAGCGACGCCGCCGAGCGGTACGCTACGGACGTCACCCCGCGCCAGGAAAACCACGTCCGGCGGCAGGGCCGGATCGCGGTACCGCACGACGACGGCGCCCGAGCCGCCGTCCTCCGGCCACGTGACCCGGAGCGCCGGCGCGCCTTCGGCCGGCAGAAAGGTCCGATGGCGGAGCGCGAAGCCCGCGGGAGAGGCGGCGTCGAGGGCGCCGGACTCCAGGTCGAGCAGGCTCACGCGCGCCGGAGCAGGCTCCGGCTCCACCGTGGCATACAGCCTCGCGCCGAAGCGCAGGAGCGGCGTGTCCTCGGACTCCCCCGTCCGTTCCGCATACACGCCGAGGAGGACCGGAAGGATCCCTTCGCCCGACTCGGACGCCCGTTCCCAGGCCGAGCGGAGGAGGCCCGAACCCGCCGACCGCGTCAGCTCCTCGAGGTACAGCCGGCCCAGCGTTTCCGGGTTCTTCTCCAGAGAGAGCTCGGAAGCTGCCGCGACGATCCGGGCGGGCTCGTGATCCTCTTCGTTCTCCGGTGCGGAGAGGAGTGCAGCTGCCGCCTCGGTGATGAACGTCCCGTCGGGCACCCCGTATCGGGCGAGCGTCGCGAATGCGATCTGTCGCGACACCTCCCGGACGATCTCGTGATCCGTCAGGCCGCGCCCGTCGAGGAGCACCGCCGGCCCGACCAGCCGGCCTCCCTCAACCGAACGGGAGGCCACCCGGCGCAGCCCGCCGGCTTCCTTGCGCGCCACGAACACCCGGACGGGCTCGCCGTCGGCGAAGGGGTAGTGCCACCCCTCCCGCACGTAGAGGTCGTTGAAAAGCCGCCGTAGCTCGACGGACAGGAGGCCCTTCAGGTTGGCGTCCTCGGCCTCGTCGAGGAGCACTGCGCGGCCGGGAAGAAGGACCTGGGGGGCGCCGAAGTTGCGGTAGGGGCTTTCGACCCATCCCTGGGCCGAGGGCTCCGAGAATGTCTGCGCGCCGGCCGCGAAACTCGCGAGCGCGAACAACACACAGCAAATCAGTGATTTGCGCACGTGACCTTCCCGAATTCCGAAGCCCATGGGCTTTTTAGAATAGTCGTCGGGCCTCGGCCCGTCAATCGTTTTACGGCCGGGGCGGCCCGGACGTTGGCCCGAGGGAACCTCGGTCGCCTACTTGGCGGCGGGGGTCCTGGCTTTGGAGGCGGTTACGGGGACCCGCACGACTACCACCGTAATGTTGTCGACGCCCCCCCGCTCGTTGGCGACGTCGACGAGTTTGCGGCAGAGACCCTGGGGCTCCGGATCCCCGTCCACAGTCGAGTGGATGTCCTCGTCGGACAGCATCGTGGTCAGTCCGTCGGAGCAGAAAAGGAACTCGTCTCCCGGCTGAAACGTCAGCTCCTGGAGGTCCGGCGAGACGGACGGCCCGCCGCCCAATGCGCGGGTCACGACGTTCTTCAAGGGGTGCGACTTCGCTTCCTCCTCGGTCAGGATGCCGGCCGTGACCTGCTCGTGCACCCAGGAGTGGTCGTCGGTCAGCCGCGTCAGTCTGCCGTCCCGGTAGAGGTAGGCGCGGCTGTCACCGACGTGGGCGAGGGATAGCGTCTTCTCGTTCAGGAGGCCGGCGACGACGGTGGTTCCCATCCCCTTCAGCCAGGGTTGGGCCGCGACGGCCGCCATGACCCGCTCGTTGGCCTTCTCGATCGCGATCGCCAGCCGGTTGCTGTTGAACTGCAGCTTGTGGTCGTACCGGAAAGGCCAGGTCGCCTCTTCCTTCTGCCGGGTCGCCGCGATGAACTCCCCGATCGTCTCGACCGTGATCTTGGCGGCCACCTCACCGGCCGCATGACCGCCCATCCCGTCGGCCACGATGAAGAGTCCCTCGTTCACGTCGAGGGCGTACGCGTCCTCGTTGTGCTTCCGCTTTCGGCCCACGTCGGTGAGCCCGAACGCGTCGATCGTGAACGTTCCTCCGGCCATCGGCTAGGAACCCGTCCGCCGGAAAGACCGCGCCGCGACGGGCGTCACGCCTTGACCGCCCGCTCTGCCCGAATTTCCTCGATGGCCTTCCGCGCGTCGACCTCGTTGGGGTTCCAGCGAACGGCGTCCTGAAACGCCTTCTCCGCCTTGGACAGCAGTCCTGCCTGCCGGAACACCTTTCCCGCGTCCTTCAGAAGCGTCACGTTGTGGGGGTCGAGGGCCACGGCGGCCTCGAGAGCCTTCACCGCAGCGCGCAGATCGCCGGCGCGCGCCGAAGCCACTCCCAGGTGGTGGTGCGCTCGGGGGTCCTTGGGATCGCGCTGGGCGGCGAGGGCGAAGTTGCCGGCGGCTTCGGCGTACGCCCCCGCCCGGAACGCAGCGTTGCCCTGCTCCAGGTAGTCCTGAACAACCGCATCCGAGGACGCGGTCGCAGACGACGCCATCATCTGATCCCGATCGTAAGCCTGACGGCGCTCCTCGTTGCAGAGAACGTTCACGGCCGCGGTCAGCTCCTGAAACCGCGTCTCGGCCTCCGCCTTCTGCTCGCGCGGCGCCCGATCGGGGTGAGCCTCGCGCGCGAGAGCCCGAAAGCGCTCACGAATCTCGGCCTCACTTGCTTCGTGGCCTACGCCGAGCAGCGTGTAGTAATCGACGTTCTGAAACATTTCTTCCGAATTGATCGGAGATCGCGGGTCCTCGACATTAACATAAGGGAAACCGGTTCCTCGGGGCAAGCGAAGCGGACTGTGTTCCCCGTCACCGTCACCGCCGGCGAAGGACGAGAAGCTTGCGGGCCGAGGTCCGGAGAACCGGCGCGAGGTTCCGATCCCGGAACACCGCCCGGAGATCCCGGACCGAGAGCCGCTTCAAGAGCGGCAACGAGATGTCGAGCGGCGACCGGGGGTTTCGAACGAGGGCGAGGATGACCGCGGGCTTCCGCATCCAGTCGCGCGAAGCCGCGATACGACGATAGATCTCCTCGTCCAGGTTCCGCATCGCCGCGAAGCTCTCGACCTCGTTGATCGACAGAGACCGGGACTTCAGGACGGCGATACCGATCAACTTGTTGGTGTCCCCGATGAGGATCCGGCGCTCCTCCTTGCTGCCTTTGTAGGCGAGAGAGATCTTCTCGCTGATGGTCATGAGGCCGATCCGACGGTAGATGGC
>JBKPMI010000395.1:0-4749 GCA_046732075.1 Acidobacteriota bacterium
GTGCAGGGCGTTCTCCTGCGCGCGGTCCGGGAGGTCCTCGGCGCCGACGCCACCGCGGGCGGGGCGGGGCGTACGGACGCCGGGGTGCACGCCCTCGCCCAGGTTGCTCACGTCCGTGCCCGGAAGAAGGCGTCCCCCGGCGACATCGTCCGGGGAGTGAACGACCTCCTTCCCCACGACGTGAATATCCTCTCCGCCGAGCCGGCGGCCCCGACCTTCCACGCCCGCCACGACGCCGTCAGCCGGACGTATCTCTACCGGATCTCCCGAAGGCGGACCGCTTTCGACAAGCGTTTCGTGTGGTGGGTGCGCGACTCCCTCGACGCGGACGCAATGGCGCGGGCGGCCCTGCTCTTCGCGGGCCGGCACGACTTCTCGTCCTTCTGCGAGAACGCGGAGGGCCAGCAGTCGACCGTCGTCGTCGTCGACCGGAGCACCGTCATCGACGGAGAGCGCGAGATCCACTATCGCGTGGAGGCCTCGCACTTTCTCTGGAAGATGGTTCGCCGGATCGTGGGAACGCTGGTCGAGGTCGGCCGCGGCAGCGTCTCGGCCGACGCCGTTCGTTCCTTTCTGGAAAAGAAAACGAACGAGCCCGCGCGCTGGACCGCTCCGCCGTCCGGGCTCTTCCTCGAGAGCGTTCAGTACCCGGCCGGGAAGGGCCGATGAGCTAGAGGACTTCGGCCGACTCGAGCGCCCGGGCGAACGCGGATCTCCAGAGGTCGCGCAACGCCGCGACGTCCTCGTCGACGACGGCGCGGCCGTCGAGCGAGATCGTGAGGCGCGGTCCCCCGACGGTTCCGATCCGGGCGTACGGGACCCCGAGCTCCGCGGCGGTTCCGGAAATCCGGTGCTCGTGTTCCGGCGGGAAGGACACGACCATGCGGCCGGGCGTCTCCCCGAAGAGCAGCGCCGACGGCCGCACTCCGGCAACGAGCGCCACGGCGGCGCCGAGCCCGCCCGTCATCGCGCTCTCGGCGAGAGCGACGGCGAGCCCGCCGTCCGAAACGTCGTGGGCGGAGGCGAGGAGCCGCTCGTCCGCCAGCCGGACGAGGAGATCGACCAGCCGGCGTTCGGCGTCCAGGTCGACCTCGGGGCACGGTCCCTCGTCGCGGCCGTGGACCGTTCGCAGGAACTCGCTCGCGCCGAGCTCGTCCCGCGACTCTCCCAGGAGCGCGACGACGTCCCCCTCGCGGCGGAACGGCAGCCGGACGTGGCGCGAGACGTCGTCTAGGAGCCCGACCATGCCGATCGTCGGTGTCGGCAGGATCGGGCGGCCGTCCGTCTCGTTGTAGAAGGACACGTTCCCCGAAACGACCGGGACCGAGAGCGCGCGGCACGCGTCGGCGAGGCCGCGCACGGCCGCCTCGAACTGTCCCATGATCTCGGGCCGCTCCGGGTTGCCGAAGTTCAGGCAGTCGGTCACGGCGAGAGGGCGGGCGCCGGTCGCGGCGATCGATCGCGCAGCCTCGGCGACCGCGATGGCGGCGCCCCGATACGGGTCGCACGCCACGAAAAACGGGTTCACGTCGCTCTTCACCGCGATTCCCTTCGACGTCCCCTTGATCCGGAGGACCGCCGCGTCTCCGCCGGGGCGCTCGACGGTGTTCGTTCCGACCATGTGGTCGTACTGGGTCCAGATCCACGACTTCTCGGCCACGTTCGGCGATCCGAGGATCGCCCGGAGGCACGTCCCGTAGTCCGGCGGCTCGGGAAGCCGCTCCCAGCCGGACGAGCCGATCGAGGCCGGCGCGACGCGTGGCCGGTCGTAGAGCGGAGCGCGGTCCGACAGCGGCGCCGCTGGCAGGTCCGCGACGATCTTCCCCTCGAAGAAGAGAACGACCCGGCCGCTTTCGGTGACGCGGCCGATCTCGACCGCGGCGAGCTCCCACTTGCGGAAGACGTCGAGGACGGCGTCCAGCCGGTCGCGGCGCGCGACGAGGAGCATGCGCTCCTGCGACTCGGAGAGGAGGATCTCGTAGGGCGTCATGCCGGGCTCGCGCACCGGGACCTTCGAGAGGTCGACCTCGAGCCCCGTCCCGGCCCGTCCCGCCATCTCGAAGGACGACGACGTCAGACCCGCCGCGCCCATGTCCTGGATTCCCACGACCGCGTCGGTCTGGAAGAGCTCCAGGCAGGCTTCCATCAGGAGCTTTTCGGTGAACGGGTCGCCGACCTGGACCGTCGGGCGTTTCTGCCGCGTCTCGTCGCCGGCGAACTCCTCGGAGGCCATCGTGGCGCCGTGGATCCCGTCGCGTCCGGTCTTCGAGCCGACGTAGATGACGGGGTTGCCGCTCCCCTCGGCGCGTCCCCGGAAGATCCGGTCCTTCTCGACGACGCCGACGTTCATCACGTTGACCAGGATGTTGCGGTCGTACGCGGGGTGGAACGTGGTCTCCCCCGACACGGTCGGGATTCCCATGCAGTTTCCGTAGCCCGCGATCCCGCGGACGACGCCGTCGACGAGGTGGCGCATGCGCGGTGCGTCGAGCGCTCCGAACCGGAGGGAGTCGAGCGACGCGATGGGACGCGCTCCCATCGTGAAGATGTCGCGGAGAATGCCGCCGACGCCGGTCGCGGCGCCCTGGTACGGCTCGAGGTAGGACGGATGGTTGTGGGACTCCATCTTGAACGCCACGGCCAGGCCGTCGCCGATGTCCACGATCCCGGCGTTCTCGCCGGGCCCCTGGATCACGGCGGGACCCGTGGTCGGCAGCTTCTTCAGGTGGATGCGCGACGACTTGTAGGAGCAGTGTTCGCTCCACATCGCCGAGAAGACGCCGAGCTCGACCAGGTTCGGCTCGCGCCCCAGGATCTCGAGGATCCGCTCGTATTCCTCGGGCGAGAGGTTGTGCTCCGCGACGAGGTCGGGGGTGATCGCTCCGGGAGTCATGCCGGCGCGAGCGAGGCGACGGCCGACTCGAACATCCTCCGCCCGACGGCGTTGCCCAGGATGCCTTCGGCGCAGCGGTCGGGGTGCGGCATCAACCCGACGATGTTCCCCTCCCGGTTGGCGATGCCCGCGATGCCGGCCGTGGCGCCGTTGGGATTGGCGGCGTCGGTCACGTTGCCTTCGGCATCGCAGTACCGGAACACGACTCCGGACTCGTGCTCGAGTCGAGTCAGCGCCTCGGGCGGCGCGGTGTAGTTGCCCTCCCCGTGGCCGATCGGCATCTTCACGACCTCACCCGGCTCGTAGAGGCGCGTGAACGCGGTCGAGGCGTTCTCGACCCGCATGTAGACGTCGCGGCAGATGTAGCGCAGTCCCCGGTTCACGCGGACCGCGCCGGGGAGGAGGCCCGCTTCCAGGAGGACCTGGAAGCCGTTGCAGATGCCGAGCACGGGACCGCCGTCCATCGCGAAGCGGATCACGCTCTCCATCACCGGCGAGAACCGGGCGAGCGCTCCGGCGCGGAGGTAGTCGCCGTAGGCGAAACCACCCGGCAGGATGACGACGTCGCAGCCCTTGAGGTCGGTGTCGTGGTGCCAGACGTACTCCGCCCGGCAGCCGAGGAGCTCGGTCGCCACGTAGTGGCAGTCCCCCTCGCAGTTCGAGCCGGTAAAGACGACGATCGCGAACTTCGTCGAAGACGAAGTCACGACTCGGTCGGAAAACGGATGTCGTACCCCTCGATCACGGTGTTCGCCAGCAGTTCCTCGGCCATGCGGCGGGCGTCGGCCTCGACCGCGACGGGGTCGTCGCCGCGGACGTCCAGGAAGAAGATCTTCCCGGCGCGTACGTCGGCGACCGACCGGTGGCCCAGGCGCTCGAGCGCCGAGGCGATCGCGCGACCCTGCGGGTCGAGCACGCCCTCCTTCGGGTAGACGCGGACTTCGACCCTCATGCGTCGAAGCTCTCGAAACCATCGAACTGGTCGGCCGCGCCGTAGGTCGCGTCGCTCTCGGCGACCTCCAGGGCGGATCCGAGCGCGGCGAGCGCCAGCGCCGGCGTGTTGTTGGACCGGGAAAGGTGCGTCGCGACGACCCGCTTCAGACGGTCCCCCGCGGTCCGAGAGACCGCCTCCGCCGACTGCCGGTTGGAGAGGTGGCCCCACGCCCCCGCGATCCGCTGCTTCAACGGCCACGTATAAGGGCCGTCGCGCAGCATGTCCTCGTCGTGGTTGAACTCGAGGAGGAGCGTCGTGGCGCCGCGCAGGAAGTCGAGGAACTCTCGCTGGACGTGTCCGAGGTCGGACGCGATCACGACGCGGGCGTCGCCCGACTCGAACGCGTACGCGACCGACTCGTTGGAGTCGTGGGGCGTGCCGAGGGGCCGGAACCCGATGTCGCCGATCGTCCCCTCCCGGCAGGACTCCATCCGGACGAAGGGGGAAAAGAGGTTTCCCTCGAGGCCCAGGGCGGCCGCGGTCCCGGCGGTCGCGAACAAGGAGCAGCCGAACCGCGCCGCGAACGTGAGCGCGCCGACGGAGTGGTCGCCGTGCTCGTGCGTGACGAAAATGGCGCGGATCGAATTTGCCTCGATGCCGCGGGTCGCGAGCCTTTTTTCGATTTCCTTCGCGGAGAGTCCCGCGTCGACCAGGATTCGCGTCTTACCCGACTCGACGACGCAGGCGTTTCCACCCGAGCCGGAGGCGAGGATCGAGACGCGCACGGAAGAAGATTAGCAGAGGGCGATGGGACAGAAGATGTCCGAGTGCCGGGATGCGGGAGGCGGAGGCGGGAGAAACGAAATCAGCTTTTTCCGCTGGACCCGAATCCGCCCGATCCGCGCGACGTCGGCGGCAACTC
>JBKPMI010000396.1:0-2323 GCA_046732075.1 Acidobacteriota bacterium
GATCAGCAGTTCTTCATCGCGTGGGGGCAATTCCGCGGCGACGCCGTCCGGCCCGAGTTCGCGCGCACGATGGTGCAGGGCGACCCGCACCCGATCGGCAAGTTCCGCGTGATCGGACCGCTGTCGAACCTGACCGAGTTCCAGAAGGCGTTCGAGTGCAAGCCCGGCTCCGCGATGGTGAGGCCGGCGGCAGACAGGTGCGAGGTCTGGTAGCGGTCGCAGAGTAAAATGGCTTGGAGAAGCCACTTTGCCGGATCCGACGAATCCTCCGTCCCAGCCGACCGGCGACGCCGAGATCCCTTACCTGATCTGCAAGGAGTGCAACACTCCGTGCTACGTCTTCGAGGTCGAGGCGGGGCACGTCACCGAGGCGCTCTGCCTGGCGTGCGGCAACGAGGTCGTCAACATGTTCACGATCGCCGAGTGGGAAGATGAAGATGCCTGACGCGGACGCCGGCCCGCTCTACGGCCGCTACGCGTCGCCGGAGATGAAGGCCCTCTTCTCTCGAGAGCGGAAGTTCGAGATGTGGCGGCGGCTCTGGCTCTGGCTGGCGGAGGAGGAGCGGCGGCTGGGCCTGCCCATCCCGGAGGAAGCGATCGGGCAGATGCGCGCGCACCTCTCCGACGTCGACTTCGAGGCCGCGGCCCGCGAGGAGGAGAGGACGCGCCATGACGTCATGGCGCACGTCCGGGTCTTCGGCGAAGCGGCGCCGGCCGCACGCGGAATCATCCACTGGGGCGCGACCTCGGCGTACGTCACCGACAACGCCGACCTGATCGGGATGCGCGAGGCGCTCGGTCTCGTCGAACGCCGCCTGGTCGGCGTCCTCCGGCGGATGCGGAGCCTCGCCCTCGAGCACCGCTCCGTTCCGGCGCTCGCCTACACCCACTATCAGCCGGCGCAACCCACGACCGTCGGGAAGCGTGTCGCTCTCTGGGCGTCCGACCTTCTCTCCGACCTCGAGGAGATCCGGCGCCGCGCCGCGGACCTGCGTTTCCTCGGAGTGAAGGGCGCCTCCGGAACGCAGGCGTCGTTCCTGCGCCTCTTCGACGGCGACTCCGCGAAGGTGGAGGATCTCGACCGCGCGATCGCATCGCGGGCCGGCTTCGCGAAACGCCAGACGGTCTCGGGCCAGACGTACTCCCGCAAGCAGGACGACCGCGTCGTCCAGGCGCTCTCGGGGCTCGCGCAGTCGGCGCACAAGATCGGCACGGACCTCCGGCTCCTGCAGCACGATGGCGAGATCGAGGAGCCGTTCGAGACCTCCCAGGTCGGGTCATCCGCGATGCCGTACAAGCGCAACCCGATGCGGGCGGAGCGGATCTGCGGCCTTGCACGGCACGTGATCGCGCTCTCGTTCGACACCGCGATGACGGCCGCCACGCAGTGGCTGGAGCGGACGCTCGACGACTCCTCCAACCGGCGCATCTCGATCCCCGAGGCGTTTCTCGCGACGGACGCGGTCCTCGTCCTGCTCGAGAACGTCTTTGCGGGTCTCGTGGTCCACGCCGACGTCGCCCGGCGCCGCCTCGAGGCGGAGGCCCCCTTCCTCGCGACCGAGAACCTGCTGATGGAGGCGGTTCGTCGGGGAGCGGACCGGCAGGAGATCCACGAGCGGATGCGCGTCCACGCGCGCGCTTCGGCGGAGCGGCGCAACCGGACGGGCGAGGCGTCCGATCTTCTCGAGCGGCTGGCCGGCGATTCCGCGTTCCGGATGCCCGCGGAGGAGCTCTCGGAAGCGGCCCGACCCGAGCGGCTCGTGGGCCGCGCGTCCGAGCAGGTCGACGCGTTCGTCCGCGACGAGCTCGACCCCGCGCTCGAGCACCTCGAAGCGGCCGAGCCGGTCCCCCTGAAGGTGTGAGCGAGCCCGGCGTTCTCCGCTTCGGTCTCCTGCTCTCCCTTCTCGCCGCGGCCAGCGCGTCGCGTTCCCCGTCCCGGCCGGTGGTCTCCCCCGCGGCCCCCCCCGCGCCCGGCTGGACGGAGGAGGGGATCGCGTCCTGGTACGGCGGGCGCGACGGATTCGAGGGGAAACCGACCGCCTCCGGGGAGATCTACGACTCGTCGCTCCTGACCGCCGCGCACCGCGAGCTCCCGCTCGGAACGATCGTCGACGTCACCAACCTCGACAACGGAAAGACGGTGCGGGTCCGGATCAACGACCGCGGGCCGTTCGTCGCGGGCCGCGTGATCGACCTCTCGCGCGCGGCCGCCGGGGAGATTGGACTGCTCGGACCCGGTGTCGGTCCCGTCCGGGTGGACGTCGTCACGGCCGGCGTCCTCCAGGAGCTCGTGTCTCCGTCCGGCCGCTGGGCGGTCCAGGTC
>JBKPMI010000397.1:0-3303 GCA_046732075.1 Acidobacteriota bacterium
GCGCAGGAGTGTTTGACGCGGCATATTCTTTCTTCGCGAATACTTGTCCGTGAGGCGATTCGGCTCGGGGGAAAGGGGATTTCACTACTCCCGTACGGTCACCTCCGAAACAGCGTCTGGTACAGCCGATCCCCAAGCGGCACCGTCGCGAACGCGAGCACCAGCCCTGCGATCACGTCGACCAGGTAGTGGTACCGGCAGTACATCGTCGAGAAGACGAGGAGCGTCCCGACCGGCAGCAGCCACCAGAACAGCCTTCGCGCCCGCTTCCAGGCCACGATCAGCACCGCCACGGTGATCATCGTGTGCCCGGAGGGGAACGCGTCGAGCTTCGTGTGCTCCAGCTCGTTGATCGTCCGGTTGATGGCGCTCGCGATGGGGTGCGTGTCGAGCGGCACGGTGTGCCGGTCGGCGAGCGCGGTCCGCGGGCCGTACGCGGGGACGGTGAAGTATCCGGCGTACGAGACGTAGAAGCAGATCGTCAGGGTGAAGATGAACCGCCGCGCCTCGGCGGGCGCCTTCTTCCACAGAGTCGCGCCCAGCACGATCGGCAGGAAGTAGTAGGTCGAATAGAAGAGGTAGAGGAGGGCCGCGAGCCCCGGCCGGACGTAGGGCTGCAGCAGGACCGTGACGTCGTTGCCCAGGATCGCGCGGTCGGCCGCGATCAGGAGGTCGTCGCGCGCGCGGCCCCGGGCCGCCGCGATCAACACCCCCAGGCTCTCGTAGACGAAGGGGATGAACGCCGCGGGATAGAAGTCGACCGCGATCCCGAGCGCTTTGGGGAGCTTTTCGACGCGCTGGGTCAGGAAGACGACGACCGCGAGGAAAGCGCCCATGAGCGAGAAACGCAGGAGAATCTCCCCCGGATCGGCCAGCGCCTGCCAGTGGGCGAGGGTGACCACCAGGAGAACGGCCAGCGCCGCGAGGTTCACCGCTTCGAGGGGTCGCAGCCGCACGCCGGGAGGTTACGACTCGGCCTCGCGCCTACGATAGAATTTTTTCCGTCGATGACAATTCGCGCGGGCTTGTGCGCGTCCCTGGCCTTTCTGGCGGGCGCCGCGACCTCGTCTCCGGCGCCGACTCCGCGGCCGGCCACGCCCGTCTCGAAGAAAGTCCTGGTCGCGCGTATCGACACGCCGATCCATCCCGCCGCCGCGAACTACCTGAAGAAGGTCCTCCGCTCCGCCGAGCAGGAGGGAGCGACGGTCGTCGTGGTCGAGCTTTCCACGCCCGGCGGGCTGCTTTCGTCGACGCGGGAGATGACGTCGGCGATTCTCCAGTCGAAAACTCCGGTCGTCACATACGTGGCCCCGTCCGGGGCCCAGTCGGCGTCCGCCGGCTTCTTCATCCTCCTCGCGGGAGACGTCGCCGCGATGGCGCCCGGGACGAACGCCGGCGCGGCGCACCCGGTCGGCGGGGAAGGGCAGGACCTTCCGAAGACGATCAACGAGAAAGCGGAGCAGGATGCGCGCGCGTTTATCCGGAGCCTCGCGCGCGAACGCGGGCGCAACGCCGAGAAGGCCGAGGCCGCCGTCATGAAGAGCGTGTCGTACACCGAGACCGAAGCGAAGGAGGCCGGCCTGATCGAGGTCATCGCCCGCGACGTTCCCGACCTCCTGAAGCAGCTGGAGGGAAGGACGGTCCGGCGACCCGACGGCACGAGCGCCGAGCTCAAGCTCGAGGGCGCACGAACCGAGGTCCGCGAGATGAACCGCGCCGAAAAGCTGATCGGCATCGTGTCGCACCCCAACGTGGCCTACCTGCTGTTTCTCGCGGGGCTCCTCGGCATCTATTTCGAGCTGTCGAGCCCGGGTGCCGTCCTTCCCGGAGTCGTGGGCGGAATCGCGCTCCTCCTGGCGCTGTACGCTTTCTCGGTGCTTCCGGTGAACCTGGCCGGTCTTGCCTTGATCGTCTTCGCGATCGTCCTCTTCATCGCCGAGGTCAAGGTCGTCAGCCACGGGGTGCTGGCGATCGGCGGTGCGGTCGCCCTGATCGCCGGTTCGCTCCTCCTCTTCTCGGGGCAGGGGGAAGAAACGCTGTACCGGATCGATATTTCGATCATCGTTCCGGCGCTGCTCCTCACGCTCGCGATCGTGGGTCTTCTGACGTGGAAGACGCTCGAGCTCCGGATGCGGCCGGCGCGGACGGGGCTCGACGGAATGGTCGGCGAAGAGGCGCGGGTCGTGGAAGACTTCAGCGGGCCGGGACGGGGCAAGGTGCTCGTCCACGGAGAGTACTGGGACGCCGAGGGCCCGTCGAGTCTCGCGGCCGGAGAGACCGTGCGGGTCGCGCGCGTCGAAGGATTGCGGATTCGAGTGGAACGGAGGGACTGATGCCCGAGTTGTTTTCGAAAACGGGACTGCTGTTCGCGCTCTTCGTCGGGATCGTCTTCCTCTTCAAGTGGATCAACGTCCTGAACGAGTACGAGCGGGCGGTCACGTTCTGGCTGGGGCGCCTGGGCAAGCGGCCGAAGGGGCCCGGGCTCGTCCTCATCTTCTGGCCCTTCGAGCGGATGGTCCGGATCTCTCTCCGCACCGTCGTCCACGACGTGCCGCCGCAGGACATCATCACGCGGGACAACGTGTCGGTGAAGGTCAACGCGGTTGTCTACTTCCGCGTGGTCGAGCCGGACAAGGCGGTCGTGCAGGTCGAGAACTATCTCTACGCCACGTCGCAGCTGTCGCAGACGACGCTGCGGAGCGTGCTCGGCCAGGCGGTCTTAGACGAGCTCCTGTCCGAGCGCGAGAAGCTGAACGTCGCGCTCCAGCAGGTGATCGACGAGCACACCGGGCCGTGGGGAATCAAGGTCTCGTTGGTCGAGGTCAAGCAGGTCGACCTCCCGCCCGAAATGCAGCGCGCCATGGCCAAGCAGGCGGAAGCGGAGCGCGAGAAACGCGCCAAGATCATCCACGCCTCCGGAGAGTTCGAAGCGGCCCGGATGCTGTCGGAAGCCGCCAAGATCATCGGTGAGGAACCGGCGACCCTGCAGCTGCGCTACTTGCAGACGCTGACCGAAATCGCGAACGAGAAGAACTCGACGATCGTCTTTCCTCTTCCGATCGAGTTCATGCGCACGTTCATGGCGAAGTCGGAAAAGGGTTGACGCCGCGCGTTCCGCGCGTAGGCTAGCGGCGTGGACGCGCCGCGCACGCACTACCAGGTCTCCTTCACGGCGAAGCAGGCGCTGTCGCTCTTCGTCGGTCTGCTCGCCGCACTGGCGCTCGCCTATTTCTTCGGGCTGATGACGGGGCTCTCCGGGAACGAGGGCCCGGAGGCGGTCGCGACTCCGGCGCCGACGCCTCC